>JAITQV010000361.1 GCA_031288765.1 Planctomycetaceae bacterium | reverse complement strand
GGCATCTGATCCGGCGGTTGCGTTGTGCTTCAACACCGGTTATGCACATCCCGCCATACGGGTTTAGAACAGAAATAAGGTTTGTTTTGCACAATCGCTCAACAAACCACTGAATAGATACCTCGCCTTAAATTGCTGCAAAAGAAAACAATTCGGTCAAATCTTATAACTGCTTACCGGCGTTGTGAGTATTGTTTTGGATTTTCTTAAACTTGACGATAACCGCTTCACCTTCAAAGTCGGAAAGTTCTATTTCTTCGCGGATCATGTCTAATGCTTTTTGTTTTGAGACTCCGCCGGTTCCGGCACCAATCAAAGGAAATCCAACCGAACAATAATTTTTTTCTTTCGCCAAAGCCAAAGCAGAACGAACCGACCTTCGTATCGAATATTCTGTGGCAAACCAAAACATATTAATTCCGGCAACATGGATGATTCCGCGAAACGGTAATTTTCCTGCCGTAGTATGAACGGCTCCGCCAAGCGGAATAACTCCATATTTAGCAATTTCACGAAACGGTTCATAACCGCCGCGCCGCTTAATCGCACCGGAAATACCTTGCGGCAAAAGCAGCCGCCACGGAATAATATTACGGTTCCAGGCATTGACGATCACGTCAACATTCTGATCAAGTAAATCGCCCTCAACAATACGAATAACCGGAGGCATACAATTCTCCATATTTTAAGGTTTCAAAAAAACATTTCGATTATAATAACGTTTTTCCTTTTAACAGACAAGACGCCAACTCTCATTAAAGACCTCTACGGAAAAAATAAACGGAAAAAATAAACAGACCTTGTGATTGACAACAAGGAATCCAATTATTACGATTTCTTCTATTAAATCACGGAAACCTTGCCGGCGTTAAAACCGGAATCTCCGCTTAACACTATTGGAATTTCGGCATATACGCCGAAAGATTCGGGCAATTCGCCGGAACAAGTAATCGGAGCAATAACATAGAAAATATCTTGGATTATGGAATATAAAACGGTTTTATTTATTATTATTCTGTGTTTATTTTCTAACCATCCTTTTATTTCCGGTCAGGAAAATGAAAGGGATTCCGTATTGTCCGGCAGAACACAACAGGTGTTATCGGGCGAAGTGCAAGAGCTGTCCGACAAAATACAACAACGGGCATCGGAACTTTCCGCCGCATTCCGCAACGCTTCCGAACAGGTAATTCCGGCAACTGTCAAAGTCATTTCCCATTTGCAGACAACAGAAGACCGTGAAGCAATGCAAATTCAAATTCCTGCTTTAAGAACATTGCCCGGTCAACGAAATCCGGGTGATAGCGCAGGAACCGGCATTTTGATCGATCCGAAAGGAATTGTCCTGACAAACAACCATGTTATCGCCCGTGCAAAAGAAATTGAAGCGGAATTGCCGGACGGCAGAAAATATTACGCCAAAAAATACCGGCATGATCCGGAGACGGATCTTGCGGTTATTTGGCTGGATGTTCCCGAAACCGACGATTTGCCCTATGCCGTTTTCGGTAACAGCGATACAATGGAAATCGGCGATTGGGTTTTGGCGATTGGGAATCCGTTTGAACTGGATTCAACAGTGAGTGCGGGTATTATCAGTGCGAAGGGGCGGTTGCTCAAACAGGTTCAGCGGACGGAGTTTCTGCAAACCGACGCGGCAATCAACCCCGGCAATTCCGGCGGTCCGCTCATCAACTTAAAAGGCGAAATAATCGGAATTAACACCGCAATTCTCTCAAGAACCGGAACCAATCAGGGAATCGGTTTCGCATTGCCCTCGAACAACGCCCAATGGGTCGCTCAACAAATTATAGCAAAGGGAAAAGTCGAACGTGCCTGGCTCGGAGTGATCACAAAACCGCTGACACCTTGGGAAATCCGGCGTCTGGCATTGAAACAACGGACGGGAGTTCTCGTGGAATACCCGCTTCAAAATTCTCCGGCGGAAAAAGCGGGGCTTAAAGAAGATGATGTGATTCTGTCGTTTGACGGTCAGCCCGTGAACGCCGTGTACCAACTTCAACGGCTCTCCGAACGGGCAAAACTCGACAAGGAACATGAAATTATTTTTATTCGGGACGGTAAACGTTATAAGATTATCGTGGACATGAAGCCGATGCCGCCGTCTGCGGGGCTGATTGGTTCGATGTTGGGCAATTCGGTACAGTCTTATGTTGATACGGCTTTGAATTTGTTGCTTATTCAGGCAACCGAGCCGATTCTTGTCCGTTTGAAACTGAGCGGCAGGCAGGGATTGGTTGTTCTCACAACAATTCCCGATGGTCGGGCGGAAAAGGCGGGAATTCGTGTTGGGACGCTGATTACGAAGGTTGACGGCAAGGCGGTTCCGACCCGTAACGCTTATATTGCGGCACGGAATGAAAGTGATCTTTCGAATGGAATTACGTTGGATGTTGTTTTACCCGGCGGTGAAGAACAAAAAATTGTCATCCGGTTAGGACAATGAATGAATACGGGGAATACTATGAATACGTTTTATCATTTGCTGGGAATTGGGGTTGCGGGTGCGGCGGGAACACTTGCGCGGTATGGAGTTAGTCTTGGAGCGGCGGCTCTTTGGGGAACTTCGTATCCGTGGGGAACTTACCTTGTCAATATGCTGGGATGTTTCCTATTCGGAATGATTTCGGGGTTGATTACTTGCGGTGCTTTTTCAGCGGAGTGGAAAGCAATTCTTTTAACAGGTTTTTTAGGCGGTTTCACAACTTTTTCCGCTTTTGCCGCTGAAAACCAACAATTTTTATCGGAACGGCGTTGGAACGCTTTAATATTACATTTAGTCGGTCAAAATTTATTGGGAATTTTGCTTGTATTTGGAGGATTGATGCTTGCCAACTTCTTTTTTCTCCGTAAATAAAAAATGCAGATAATAGTGTGTGAAGTTCTTGGCTACTGAGGTTATTTTGTTCGGAAAAATCAGGTTGAAAATGAGGTTTGTTTTACGCAATTGCTCAACACATGACTGAATAGATACCTTTGATTTGTATCATGTTAGAGCATAAATACCGGTGAATTCCGCTCTTTCAAAAACCGGAAGAATATGTTACAAAAGCCGGACAGCACGAGAGAGATGAAATCCGTCTCAGAAGTGATGAAACTATTTTCACGAGAGATAAAACCCATCTCTCCAGAGATGAAACCTGCCTCACAAGAGATAAAATCCATCTCTCCAGAGATGAAACCTATCTCACAAGAGATAAAATTCATTTCTCCAGAGATGAAATCTATCTCACGAGAGATAAAATCCATCTTTCCAGAAATGAAACCTATCTCATGAGAGATAAAAATTATCTCTCGCATGTTTTTTTCGGTTTTTCGCCTCAATTCCGACATTTGTTGGGCAATAACGCCGGACAAACCTCCTCTTTTGCCTACTTAGTATCTGTTGAAAAAGAGGAAAAAAACGGAAAATTATTTTTTATTACGTTAATATTTATTGCGAGCGTAGGCAGATATTTGTAATTTTTGTCAAAAAAACAGTTTTTAAGAGCTTTTGGGTACGCTGAAACCGTACCTTTATCGCAGTGTAGTGATTTTTGGAGCAAATTTTCGTTGTTTCGATTATTTTGCTTTGACCTTCTTAGGTTCTGCCGCCATGAGAACAAGATTGTGACAGAATATCGCACTGCCTACCCCACGGCAAAATCCCTTAAATCCCCGAAAACAACACCGAGAGAGACGATAAACGCGTTTTAAGCATGAAATCGTGCCTT
>JAITQV010000301.1 GCA_031288765.1 Planctomycetaceae bacterium | reverse complement strand
GCCAACGATGGTGAAAATTCTTGGTCAAACCGAAAAGATTTTTTGACCGATATAATCGCCGAAGGTTCTTACGATTTTGTTGGTTCGCAGGAAACTGTCGTCGATCCGCGACCGGAATACAACCAAGTTGATTATATTGTTTCCAAAATGACGGGTTATGGTTCGTTGTGGCTTTCCCGTGAAAAAACACCGGAAAAGGGCGAGGCAATGTTGATTCTTTGGAAAAAAGAACGTTGGAAAATTGATGAAAAGGATCAGGGAACGTTTTGGCTTTCCGATACACCTGAAATTCCCGGTTCAAAAACCGATCCCAAAGCCGGTTGTCCGCGTTGTGTAACTTTTGGGCTTTTTCACGAACTCAAAAACGGAAAAGGAACCGGTTACAAAATTTATGTTTATAATACCCATTATGATCATTTAAGCGAAGAAGCCCGGCAACGCGGAGCCGAATTGTTAATGGAACGTATTTTTGCACGAAAAGATAATAAAATTCCGGTTGTTGCAATGGGTGATCTCAATTGTGGAGAGAAAAGTCCGGCGATTCGGTATATGCAAGGCGATTCGATGATACTCGACGATACGGAAATTAAATCGCCGTTTGCATTGATTGACACATTTCGGGCAGCCAATCCCGATGCAACGGAAATCGGAACTTTCAACAATTTCAAATCTCCCGGTCAGGAAAAAATTGATTATATTTTTGTTTCTGCTCCGTTGAAAACGGTTTCGTCAAGGATTATCCGAACGCAACGAAATAATCATTATCCAACCGACCATTTTCCGGTTGAAGCGGTTATTCGGTGGCGATAATAGTTGCGATAAAAAATCAGGTTTATTTGCGAACAAAAATTCGGTTTTTTGTAATATTTCCTGCATTATGTAATTTTTATGTGATTAGTTACGAAAAAATTGAGCATTAACATTATGACAGTGAAAGTATAGAATAAAGGATGATTATAATACGAACCATCATTTTCGTTGTTTTTTTTCTGTATGTCGGATCGTTTATTGTTGCACAACAATTGATTCAACAAGGTGGAGTTGCGGTATTGCCGATGAATGCCGGTCATTCGCCGCGTATCAATTTTTTGAAAACACCGTGGGGAAAAGATGTTTCGCCTAATAATGTTCATCCGGAATATCCAAGACCCAATTTAGTACGAAAAAATTGGCTGAACCTGAACGGTTTTTGGGATTGGAAGGACGGTAGCCGACCGGCTCCGTTAAATATTACGGAATCTAATCGTTACGATGGACGGATTTTAGTTCCATTCCCTGCCGGTTCAACACTTTCGGGAGTTGGCAGGTTTTTTGAACGAATAATATATCGCCGGTTTTTTACGTTACCGGAAGAATGGTCAAAAGAAGACCGGATTCTTCTCCATTTCGGAGCCGTTGATTGGGAAACGGTTGTTTGGATCAATGGTCGTCAGGTTGGAATACATCGCGGCGGTTATGATGCATTTTCATTTGATGTTACAGATTATCTCAAAGATACTCAGGCGGGAGCAAATGAATTGATTGTTCATGTTTTTGATCCGACGGATCACGGTAAACAGCCGCGCGGTAAACAATCAACGAATCCGTCGGGAATTTGGTATTCACCGGTTTCTGGTATTTGGCAAACAGTTTGGTTGGAACCGGTTCCGGCGGATTATTTGCGAAACGTTCGTTTTCTGCCGGATTATGAAACAGGAACTGTAACAATTTTTCCTGTAGTGGACAAACCGCGAAAAGATTTAACCGTAACAGCGGAAGTTTTTGATGGAGAAGAAATTGTTGCGGAGGCTTTTGGTGGTAGTGAGGGACCGCTTTTAATGTGTTTCGACAAAAACACGTTGAAATCTTGGTCGCCGGACTCACCGCATCTTTATCAGTTTCGTATTTGTCTTCTTGATAAGGAGGTTCCGGTTGATCGGGTTGGCAGTTACTGTGCGTTTCGAAAAATAGACCTTTCCCAAGACCGGCAAGGTTTTTCACGAATCCGTCTGAATGATAAAATTCTGTTTCAAATGGGTATTATTGATCAAGGATATTGGTCTGACGGTTTATACACTCCGCCGTCTGATGATGCGGTACGTATGGATATTCGTGTTGCAAAATCGCTGGGATTTAATGTAATTCGCAAACATCTCAAGATTGAACCGGCGCGTTGGTATTATTGGTGTGATCGGCTTGGAATACTTGTTTGGCAGGACATGCCCAACGGAGAAAATCGAACGCCCGACGCGCAAACTCAGTTCCGGGAAGAGTTACAAAAAATGGTTCAATCGCTTTCGGCACATCCTTCGGTTGTTCTTTGGACGATTTTTAACGAGGGAGCCGGACAACATCATACTGAAAAATATGTTGAGATGGTTGGCAAACTTGATCCGTCGCGGCTTGTGAATGGAGCCGGCGGCTGGATTGATGTTGGAGTGGGACATTTGAACGATTCTCATAAATTTCCCGGACCTGAAATGCCGAAACCCAATCCGCATCGTGCATCGGTGATTGGTTCTTTTGGGGGATTTACATTGGTTCCGCCGGCGGAAAATCTTTGGACGCCGGACACTTGGGGATTTCAACACGTTCCTGATTCCGAAACATTATTTAAACGTTATCAGATGCTGCATGAAGAGTTACGGCGTTTGATTCGGGAGCAGGGACTTGCCGGAGCAATCTTTCACCAACTTGTAGATGTTGAATCGGAATGTAACGGATTAACAAGTTATGACCGTGTCCTGTTGAAAATTCCGCCGGAAGAATTTGAAAAAATCAATCGCGAAACAATTCGTATCGGTAACGGTTTTTAATCGGACTGACAACAAAAAAGAAACGATTATTTGGGATGTATTCTTTGAATAATTGATTTGTTTTTGTGTAAATATAGTTAAAACAATAATGTGCTTTTTTATAACAACAAATTTTTATGAATACTGATCATTCGCCAATTTATTCAAGTCTTGCTTCTGATAAAGACCTTCGTGAAATTCTTTTGATGTATATTGAGGAGATGCCGGACAGAATTGTGCGGTTGGAACGTGAGTGTACGGCTCGGAATTGGTCGGAGTTGTGTATTGCGGCTCATCAACTCAAGGGTTCTGCCGGAAGTCATGGATTTGCTGAAATCAGTCTTGCGGCTGCGGAACTCGAAACTGCTTTGAAAACAAAACAACCGGAAGAACAAATCAGAATTAGTGTGCAACATTTAACTGATCTTTGCCGGCGTGTTACGGCAGACTAGCCTATTCTATATTTGGATACGGAAAAATATTTTAAATATTTTAAGGTAGGTATGAATAAAATATATCAGTGATTTGAAATTTTAGCCGAAATTGAAAACATATAATCGTTACTATTTATTGTTCTTGATTAACTCTATTATTTTTCAATTCGTTTTTCCGTATTTCGACAAATGCGGTTTTGTCGTTGAGTCGATTCCATACTTCCATTGATACCTTAAAACTTTATCTGAATTATTGAACTTGTCCCCGTTTACCGCCGCTCCGAAGCCAAATGTTATTGTCAGAGGACGGCAAGATTTGGATTTCAAAACC
>JAITQV010000300.1 GCA_031288765.1 Planctomycetaceae bacterium | reverse complement strand
CAAGCATCGGTGCAGGCTCCGGGAGCACACGGCTCACAAACAGGAACCATTTTAATCCCAATCGGTCCGGGAACCTGATAACTCTGCTTTTCCCAATGACCGGATTGATATTGAACTTGCTTGGTATAATGAACCGGCACACAAACCGTGTAGGGAATTTCTTTTTGACGGGTTTCATAAACCGGACGGTTGACCGTGTATTCCCGTTGCCGAGTTTCCCAAACCGGTTTGCAAACCTTGTACGCAACCTCTTTGGTACGGGTTTCGTAAACCGGTTTGTACTCCGTCCAAGTACGGGTTTTCTGTTCGTAAACCGGTTTGGAAACAGTGTAAGGAATCTGTTTTTGACGGGTTTCGTAAACCGGACGGTTGACCGTATATTCCCGTTGCCGTGTTTCCCAAACCGGTTTGCAAACCGTGTACGCCACGTCTTTGGTGCGGGTTTCATAAACCGGTTTGTATTCCGTCCATGTACGGGTTTTCTGCTCGTAAACCGGTTTACAAACTGTGTAAGGAATTTCTTTTTGACGGGTTTCGTAAACCGGACGGTTGACTGTATATTCCCGTTGCCGTGTTTCCCAAACCGGACGGCAAATCGTGTAAGGTATTTGTTTCTGGCGGGTTTCGTAAACCGGTTTGTATTCCGTCCAAGTACGGGTTTTCTGTTCATAAACCGGTTTGCAAACCGTAAAAGGAACCTGTTTCGTCCGTGTTTCGTAAATCGGTTTGCAAACATTGTACGCAACGGTTTTGACTTTCGTTTCCCAAACCGGTTTGCAAACGGTATAGCGAACTTCCCGTGTGCGGACTTCGGGAACATATTTACAATAGGTTACTGTTCTGGCGACGGGAATCTTGTTATAAACGGTTTTATAACAAGTGATTTGTTGCTTTTCATAGACGACTTTTTTACAAGTCCGCATGACGGTAACACAATGGTCAACGTAATCGCAACAACGCGGAAGACAAGGATGACAGGTTCCCGCCCCGCAATATCCGGCATTGGCAGATGGAATTTCCGAAAAAACTACAAACAATGCCGCAAAAGCGAACAAAACTCCCAAAAATTTGTGACTCATAAAATTTCTCCTCATAGCAAGCATGTGGTGTAAATTTCTTAACAGCGAAGTTTCGTGTTTGAAATTACAGGAAAATTAATCGGATCAAAACCGGCATCTCGTTTTTTCCTAAAACAAACATTTCATTGTAATTTGTATTATTTCCGTCAAAGAACTAAAATAGGTTAACTTTAACGGCTGAATAATACAAATACTTCCTGACATGAAGTTACACCAATAGTTGACTGATTTATCGACTAGGAAAATTGTGTACTTCAAGAAAAATGTTTTTTGAAAATCCGGTTTGTGAAACCGACGTTAAATATACTAAAAAACCCGACAGGGACGATTTTAACGAACAACTTCAACAAGCAAGTTTAATAGATTATACCGCTCAATAGCCGAAGTTGTAAAGTACCCAAACCGTTTTTTTGGAAAATTTTTCCGAAATAGCCTAAATTATTCCGAATGTATAGAATACTTTTAAGAATATTCGATATAATCGGATCGGTGGTGATTATACTTTGAACGGTGAACAATCATTTCAGCGTGTTCCGTGTTAAAAAAAGATGATGAAAACGCGGAACACATGGAAAGTAAAAGTACGCGAATAATCGCAAAACAAAGATTTCGCGACCTTGCGTAAATTTTTAGCCTTTTCGCAGTGAAAAAATATTTTACTGAAAACGTTAAGATGCTATGTTGTAACTATCTATTTTTTCACGACATTTTCTTTGCCGCGTAATTTTTCGGGAACCGTTTTACTTCGGACTTCGTCAAACGATAACGCCGGACGGTAATTCGGTTCGTTACGGAATTTGGCGTGTAATTGTCCCCAGTAAGACGGATGGAATTGGCAATTCACATCAAGCCAGTTTGTTACCGTTAATTTTTCCGCTTCGGAAAGTTTCAGATCAACCAATTCGGCATGAGCGGCAACCAAGTCATTGGCATAACGATTAGCAGCGGGATTGTTTTGCGTTGTCTGTTTCCGATTGCAGATCAATGCCGCCAACGGACTGGACAAGGCACCGGTTTGATAAGGCGGAATATATTCGATACCGTTCATTGCGGCATCTTCATCACGATGACTGCGGTTGCCAAGCAATTGCCGTTCCGATTTTGCAAGCCGGATAAGCGAATTGTACGACACACTGAACGTTTCCTGCGGTTCACCACACAGATCAAGTCCCGCCTTTGTTTCTTCGGCTCCGTGACATGTTACGCAATGTTTGTCGAGAATCGGTTGAATTTGCCGGTCGTAATCGAATATAATCCGTGCTTCCGCTTGAGTAGGTTGCGCAACGGGAATAGACGCTTCGCGAAGTATTCCTTTCGGAACGGCAACTGTTTGTGTCGGCGTCATATCCGGCGTTTCGTGACAACCAACGCAACTCCGTGTTTCACCGGGGTTATAATTGACATAAGTTCGTTCCGTCTGAATTGCACAAAAATTCTTATCAAGAGCCTGAAAATAAATTGCTTTTCCTGCCGGAACAAGAAAATGAGCACTCCCGTCTTCTTCAACCGGAACGATTCCGTGTTGAACTTTAGCGCTCAACATTCCGTTACCGATTGCACTGTGCGACATACCATGCTGATCGTCGTTATAATTTTTACGTGCCAACCAAGGTCGGGGTAATTGTTCAAGAATACGGATATATTTAACCTCTCCACGTTTAACGTTGTCCATTCCAACATAAATATCCGTAACCACACATCGTGCCAAACCCTTCGCCGCCAACTCCGAATCTATCGGCAAACCCGCCGGAATAGGAGGTAACTCACGCGATACAAGCGGATAAGGTTGCCAAAGCGACACGGTTGGATCTTGGAGCAGTATTGTTTCACGTCCCGAAGCGTCGAGCAATGCGAGATCATAACCCGCCGGTTCCGACCAGATAAGACCTTTCGTTTTATGCGCAACAAGAAATAAGTCCGCAGAAAGCGGATATGGATTACGAAACAGACGTCCGGGTTTGCCGGTTGATTCGTGAATCCAATTCCCTTTTTCGTCTCGAAAATGAAATCCGGTATGATGAAACGCCGCCACATCATCCGTGATATATTGCATCGCGTCAATACTTCGAATGTATTTTGACGTATCCACCATAATAACCGTTCCAACCGCATTATTGGGACAACAATGAGACGCTCCAAGCATAACAATTTTATTCGGTTCATTAGGAACTGCCCGCGCTTGAATCATTGTTTCAGGAAATGAAATAGAGTTACCATAAACTTCGGCGGAACCGGAACCGTCAGGATTCATACTCCAAAGCGATTTAGCATTGCCGGCGGCTTTATCAACATATTCCCAACGGTGATACAAAATTCGTCCGTCGGCAAGAATTGTTGGGGTGGCTTCGCTGAGCGGGCTGGAAGTGAGCGGTTGTAAACCGGAACCGTCCGCGTTCATTCTGTACAAATTCTTAACCGTAAAAACATCGCCGGAATCACAAAGTACACTGAATTGGCATCGCGTTGTTGCAAAAACAATTCCGCCGTCGGGAAGATAACACGGTTCCATATCATCGGTTCCGTGATGATAACCGCGACGATATTTCCGAACGAGTTCGGCTTCGTTTGGTTCGGGAAACGTTAATTGCCGTAAACCGGAACCGTCAACACCGACTTCGTAAATTCGATAACCGTCATCGGGACCTTTTTTGAAATCAAAAACGATTTTTTGAGCATCAAATGATAAATCAAACCAACCGACAACACCATTTTTTGTCAATTCCGGTACGATTTCGCGGACGTTGCCGGTTTTCAAATTCAAAACGCAAAGACCGCCGCCGGGCATCCAACTGCTATTGACATATTCCGTGTAAACATGATCAGCAGTGTACGTTAATCGGCGGATAAATAAAATCTCTTCGATTCCAAGATCGAGTAATTTTTGTGCGGTATCGGAATGAAATTGCAGTGCGGCATCCGTAACAGCCGGAACTTTGGGTATTGGCGGTGTTTGGGGATAATTTTTTGTATATTCTTCGGTACTGGGAAAAGGAGCCGAAGTGTTACGGATTTGAAATGTTACGGTTCCGCGACCGGAACCGCTGTCAAGACCAACTTTCGTTTCCAACCGTTTATATTTTCCATCAAGTTTGAATTGAAGTATGGACGGAGCATGCGCCCAGAATCCGAACTTAAAAGATTCGCCCGCAATCGACAACGGTTTTCCCTGATAATTTTGATCCGTAAATAAATCTCCCCAACCGACTTGAACTGCAACCGGTTTTAATTCTGTTAACGGAAAAGGCTTATCGTTGACATCGTACAAGATTGGTTCTGCCCAAATTGCCTGATCGCTATCGTAGGAATCGCCGCCGTAACCGGCAACAAGATAAAGATCATCGGCTCCATTCAAATCAACCCGAAGTGTTTGTGCTTTCATTTCGGGAATGATCAATTTTGTTTCAACGGATTTAAATTCTTCGGCAATAATTGCACTAAAACCTAAAATCACGAAACTGACGGTTGCTAAAATACGTAACATTGTTGACCTCGCTAAACCTCGCTAAAACGGTTAATTTTTTAATTTTACAACAATTACCGGAAAACCGATTAATTTGCCGGTATCTATTGTCGAAACCAAATGATTTGTTATTTTATTATTGATCGTGTTTTGAGTCAAGATCAGAAAAAATAACATGTGTGTTTTTGATTTGGAAATCAAAAGGTAGGCAATCGTTCGCCGAACGATTGCGTCGGCGTCAGCCGACTGTGAATTTGTACAATGTTGGTTGTTTCGATTGCCTATCGGCAAGCAACCGCTACGGCGAGGGGCTTTCACCCAACGGTTGCCTACCTCTTGCAACACAAATCACAAACCACTAATTGATCAATTCTTTGACTTCATCGCTCCAAGGTCCCGGTTGCATACGTGTATTGACCCAAGCGGCTTGCATGGCAATACACTTTCCAACCTCTTCTTCGGTGAAACTCAATGTATAATGGAGTTTCGTTGAGATAAGCGTTTTCCATACGGTTTCGCCTTCGAATTTGTATCGCAGGAGAAAACCGCCGTATTTTGTGTCGCTAATGAATTGGGTGGGGTGGGCGTGTTGAAGTGTCGAAACGTAAATATCAACCTCGTAATGGTGTAACGTCAACGCCGACAACACCGGCGATTCCGCAGGGACGGGGCTGGGTTGGTGTGCGGCTTGGTGTCGCGGACGCAAACCCATGGATTCAATCGCCTCATCGGGAATGTGCGGGTTGCCTTCAAGCATATTGACATACATTGAAAGGAACCGTTTCAACGCCGCAAACGCTGCATCTTTTGCTTTTACCGTAGCACGGTTTTGCAATTCCTTATCGGAATTATTTGTGTAGGTGATTTCTGCATGGCTGAGCAGGTCGCCGAATTGGGCGAGGTAAGTTTGATCCAGCAACCATCCGGTTACATGATCTTCGCAATTCCGGTGAATTGTTTTTGCCCATGCGAGAAATTCGCCGTCTTTTCGCGGCGCATAGCCTTTAGCATTGGTCATAATTCTGTTCTCCTTTATAAAAAGAGGTTCATTTTAATTGTCCGGCGGACAGGAAACATCAAAACAATAAAGTACATTAACGTTCTCCAAAGGGTAATTGGTGATCTCCAATGAGTTACCGGAGTTCTCCAATTGGCGATTGGAGTTCTCCAATTA
>JAITQV010000295.1 GCA_031288765.1 Planctomycetaceae bacterium | reverse complement strand
TTCTTGTGATGAGTACGTTGGCAAATCATTATCAAACGATTCCGTCACAATATCGCGGCGATCCTAAAGCGGGACTTATCGGACCTGTCCGATTATTAAAAGAATCAACGGATCATTCCATCGAAACACAAAAGATAAAAAACAACCGATCAACTACAATTAAACGAACATTGACAAAACCTTGAAAAATGTAGTTCTACATTTATCAATTGTAGTTCTACAATTTCTGCTTTTTGCCCGTCCGAAGCTCATAAAAGAAACAAATTTATCCTAAGTTGCTGCAAAATGAAACATTCGGCTGAATAATTACGAAAAATAATGTATAATAAATAATTCTGAAAAACAAAGGGGAACTTTGACCCTTGTAAAAAATTACACGGATGGTTCGCTTGTTTATACTTATTACACTTGAGTCTTCGATTTTCGCAAACGAACAGACTTGGATTTTACAACCTAACAATGCTATAAAAATCGTAAACTCAAGTATAATAATAAGTATAAAGACTAGAACCAACATTCATTCAGTTTTCCGTGTTCAATGTCAACGGATCGCCGGTTTCTTTTTGCAGTGTTCTCAATTCGGAAAGGAGTTCCTGAACCTTTGCAGCATATTCCGGTTTGTCGGTAAGATTATTGATCTCATCAAGATCATTTTTCAAGTCAAAAAGTAAACGGATATTTTTTTCAGGATACACAATCAATTTGAAATCACCTTTTCGTACCATACGTTGCAACATCATGTACGCTCCGTAAATCGCACCGTAATGCCGTTGTTCTTCACCATGAATTAATGGTAAAAGCGATCTGAATTGAACATGATCGGGAATGTCAATTCCGGCAACATTGAGTGAAGTCGGCACAATATCTTGAAGATAAACTGGTTCAACTATACGTTGATTTTTCGGAAGTCCCGGTCCAACGACCAACAACGGAACTTTTACACTGTGTTCGTATAAATTCTGTTTGCCAAACAGACCATGTGCTCCGATTGCCAGACCGTTATCCGCAGTAAGGAAAAGATACGTGCTTTCCTTTTTTCCTGATTTTTCCAATGCGTTGAGAATTCGTCCGATTTGTGTATCGAGATGTGAAATGATCGCGTAATATTCACGGCGATGGATACGAACCGCATATTCTGTACGTGGAAATGGAGCGAATTTTTCGTCACGAAGATTGGCTGAACAACCCATCACATCTTTGTACGGATTTTCAGGGACAAAATTAATGGGAACATCCATTTTTTCCTGTGGATACAGGTCGACATATTCCTTCGGTGCCTGACGCGGATCATGCGGCGAGTTAAACGCAAGATACATAAAAAACGGTTCATTACGTTTCGATGCATCATTGATAAAACCAATTGCGCTGTCGGCAAGCGATTCCGCCCAATGTTTTCCATCTTCCCCCCAATGTCCTTGAAATTGCGGATCGAAAGGGGACCAAACGTCATCTTCTCCCTCAATGGGACGGCTTTGGTATAATTGTGCGATTGACCGTTCCATTGGCGGGCTTGGTCCGCGTACAAGATCGACGTGATCAAACAACTCTTTTACAGGGATACTCACATGCCATTTTCCTGTAAAGTAAGTTGTGTATCCACCGTTTTTCAAGAGTTGTGACCATAATTCCGCTTTTGCAATTTCTCGTTCCGGTTGTTTCAATCCGCCTCTGCTTTCTGGTCGCAGGTCTTCGTCTAACCGTTGTCGGGCATTCCATAGAAAACGTCCCGAATTGATCATTGCACGGCTTGCCGCACAAATCGCCACATGCCAACCGCCTTGATTATAAGCGTTAGTGAACGCGATTCCTTCTTGGGCAAGCCGATCAAAGTTTGGTGTTTTGACAATCTGATGTCCCAACGATGCAATCGTGTTGAACGATTGGTCGTCCGTGTAAATGAATACAATATTGGGACGTTTTGGTTTTTGCTGCTCATCTGCATGTGTATTCGTTAAAAGCAGATAGGTAACCAACGAAAGGGAAAAAATCGCCGTAATGTAATAAAAGTTGATACATTTTTTCATAGAATGTTCCTTTATTTAATTAAGTTTTCACAAATTGGGTTAATTGTTAACGAATTTTAAAGCGTACTTTTTCGCCGAGTTCAAATGTTTCATTATTTTTTGATTTTTTGACGGTCAATATCAACGGCGACTTTTTCACATCGGTAAATTGAATGTCAACAAGACTATATTCATGGATGTTTCGATTGATATGAGTAAAAATTCTCGAAATTTCTTCTTCACTTTGTGGAAGCACATCCGGCGGTTTGGGAGTTACAATTTCGGATTTGTGAACAACAATTTTGAAATCGCCCTCCGGTACACCTTTGAAATAAGAGTCGGTAAATATTTCAGCCGTTCCATTTTCATCAGTACGTCCTCCCACTGTCCATGAAAATGTCTGCGAAACAGAATGAAGTGAAACAACCGCGTTTGCTAAAGGAATGCCTTCTTGTGTCAGGCGTAAAGTACAACGGTACAACTTAGGCATTCCTTCCGGTCTTCTTCTTTCATTGCCGCAACCCATTGAAAAAACAACAGTCAGCAACGAAATCATCCATAACGACTGCTTTAACGCAGAACAGTAAGAAACATTTTTCATAATTTTCTCCTTAAAAACCAGAGCCTGATTCACTACCATTGATTGTTGCTAATGCTCCCCAAACTCCGTAAGGACTTGAATCGGAAGAAACAACAACTGCATTCAGATCGCCCGAATTAACTGTATCGGAAATAAAACGGACGCTTCCGTCAAGCAGACCGATATTGACTCCGCCTGTATGGTTACTCGTAACAGAAAAAATTCCCCAACCGTTTAACGCATTATCATTATGGTTTGTGCTGTAACGTCCGTTACACGAAGGAGAATTGGGCGGAAGAGAAGCAGTAAAACCGATGCGACCAACAAATCCCTGAGCAAAATTATGTCCTCGATGAACATTAGCATCGGTCGCGTCAACAACGCTTTGTAAAAGTTGACGGTGGTCATTCGGATCAAGAACACTATCCCGACAAAATGCCGGACTCTTTGTATAAGGAGTAACCTCTTCGCCACTCGATCCGGTAATATCCAAATAAACAACAAACCGCTTGGCATCATTGGATTTTTCTGCAGTGGAACTAAGAGTTTCGCTTATACCGACAGTATTACTCAAACCGTCCGTTACTGTAGCGAATGATTTGTAAACATTGACCCATTCACCGCCTATTCTGTCGTAGAGTGCAGTTTTGGCAAGGAAAAATGGAGCACGTGAAATTCCAAATGCTTTCGATGCAGGAGCCGTAGGATTGTTATTCGAAGCAAAGTGATCTCCTATATTGAGAACAATACTTGATCGTGCGCTGTTACTAACACTTCCTCCGGCAGTCGTACCTT
>JAITQV010000279.1 GCA_031288765.1 Planctomycetaceae bacterium | reverse complement strand
AAAAAAAATCTGCCGACGAATGTCGGCGCAATGTAGGAGCGAAAGATTTTTCGCCCCTACACACATATCCGAAGGTCGGCTTATGAATTGTTAATCGCAAGATAGGCGAAGGGTTGCCTACCTCTTGATTTACAATTCATAAGGTCGGCAAATGTTTGCCTAGATTGTGATTTCCTAATCAAAAACAAAAATCGGTCAGCTATTGCCGGTTTGTGGGAAACAACAGCGCAAACCCGTCCCTAATTCCCCACTATCCGCTCTCCACTAATTCGCAAAACCTCGCCAAACTCTTGTAACCGCTCTCCACTTCGGATAAAATACTAATTCGCTCTTCCGGTTTATCCAACTTTTGCACGGCTTCAATTAAAAAATTATGGACATTATTAAATTCTCAATTAACAACCCCGTTAAAGTTGCCGTCGGCGTCTTGCTGACAATCCTCTTCGGAATTCTGGCTCTGACCGCCGTACCCGTCCAAATGACCCCCGATGTAGAACGCCCCGTCGTTACCATCCGAACCACCTGGCAAGGAAGAAGCCCCGAAGAAGTTGAAAAATCCATCCTCATGGAACAAGAAAAAAAACTCAAAACCCTACAAGGTCTCTACCAAATGACCTCAACCGCACAACTCGGCGAAGGAAGAATCGAACTCGAATTTACCGTCGGTTACGATATGAGCCGCGCCGTGCAGGAAACCTCCAACCGCCTTAACGAAGTTCCGCGCTACCCCGATGACGTCGAACGACCGGTTATCCGCGCCGCCAGCGCTAACACCGACGAAGCCATCGCCTTCGGTCTGTTCACCTCTCAGAATAACCCCGAATTCGAAATGGCGGAATTTTATGATTACGCCGACCGCTTCGTTAAACCCGCCTTCGAACGAATCAAAGGTTTGGCTCAAGTCGATGTTTACGGCGGACGGGAACACGAAGTGCAGGTTCGGTTCGATCCGGTCGTTTTGGCACAAGCCGGTATCTCCGTTGACGAACTGCGAACCGCAATTATGAATGATAATCTAAATGAGTCCGCCGGCGATTTGTCCAACGGCAGGCAAGATATCCGGTTTCGGGTTTTGGGACGGTACGACTCCTTAGAACCTATCCGTAACGTCATCGTTAAATACGTCGACGGCGCGCCCATCTATCTCAAAGATATCGCAACCCCTTGCCTCGCCCTGAAAAAAAATACGTACTTCAACCAAAGTATGGGACGAACCTCCATGTCCATGTATTTCCGCCGCGATACCGGCGCAAATGTCCTAAGTATTATGCAGGAAGTCAACCGTATCGGTAAGGAAATCTCCAAACCCGGCAGTTTGCTCTCCCTTTATAAAAACGACCGCTACAAAATTAAATTCGAACTGCTGTATGACGATTCCCTCTACATCAACAACGCCGTCGCTTTAGTCCGCCAAAATATGTACGAAGGCGGTATTCTGGCAATTATTGTGTTGATGCTTTTTCTGCGAAGCTTTCGCCCAACTCTCATCATTTCCATTGCCATTCCGATTTCGATTGTCGGAACTTTCGTCGTTCTTTACGCCGCCGGTCGGAATATCAATGTGATTTCGTTAGCCGGACTTGCCTTCGCCATCGGAATGGTGGTCGATTGCGCGATTGTGGTTCTGGAAAATATCGACCGGCATCTCCATTTGGGTAAAACCGTTCTTGTCGCCGCTTACGAAGGAACTCAGGAAGTTTGGGGCGCCGTTTTAGCACAAACATTGACAACGGTTGCGGTTTTCTGTCCCGTTCTGACGATTCAGGAAGAATCCGGTCAACTGTTCTATGATATTGCAATTGCGGTTTCCGCATCGGTGTTGATTTCGCTGCTGGTTGCGGTTACGGTCATTCCGGTCTGCGCAGTCAACTGGCTTCGTGAAAAACCCAAACAACAACATCATTATATTTACCGTATTATTCATTCGTTGTTCGGATTGACGACAATTTGCCAAAAACTGACGGAAGGTTTTACTCATCTGGTGTATCTTCTGACATTCCGAAGTTTGTCGGGAATTTGGGTACGAGTTGTGATTATTGTATTCATTTCCGGTGCGGCGACTGTTCTTAGCTTCAACCTGATGCCGCCCGCCAGTTATCTTCCGACCGGCAACAAAAACGTTTTGAACGGGAATATGCTTCTTCCGCCGGCGTATTCGATTCAGCAGAATGTTCTGGTCGGACGGCGTGCCGAAGAATTTCTGAGACCGTACTGGGAGGCGCAAACGGTTGAAGAAGCGTCTGCGATACGGAAAATTGTTGATACCCGGACTCAAAAAGTTATACCCGAAATACCGCCGATTAAAAGTTTCTATATCGTGGTGCGTAATCAGGGAGTTTTTATGAATGTAACGAGCAAGGACGACAATTTGGTGAAACCGCTGGAAGTTCTTTTGAACACAATGATGAATACGATTCCCGGATGTTCCGGCAATGCCCAACAGCAGGGGATTTTCGGGCGGCGCGGCGGCGGTTCCAATTCCGTGCAGATTGAAGTGATTGGTTCGGATATGCAACGGCTTCGGGATTCGACGAATTATTTGGAGCAACGGCTTGTCGGAGTTTTTTCCCGTGCCGGAGTTCGCAGTGAACCGGCGAATTATGATTTGAACGGTCCCGAGTGGGAAATTGTGGTTGATCAGGTGAGGGCGAAGGAATTGGGGTTAAGTGTTCGGTCGCTGGCTTATACTTCGCGGGCAATGATTGACGGAATTTACGTGGGCGATTTCGACTACGAAGGCGATAATATTGATTTGACATTGATTCGTGATCCGGATATTCCGTTGACGCCGGATGAATTTGAAACGCTTCCCGTGTCAATTCAAGATAAGGACGGAAAACGGCAACTCATGCCGGTTGGTCAATTAGTGAGTTTTATCAAGGCGGATGCTTCTCAACAGATTCGGCGTGTGGAGCAGGAACGCGCGATTCGTCTTACGGTCAGTCCGCCGCCCGAAGTGGCGTTGGAAACGGCGCAGGCTCGGATTTTACAAATTGTTGACGAGTCGCACCGTGAAGGCGGAATGACGCCGGACACGTTTGTCAAATTATCGGGGAACGCCGACAAACTTTCTCAAACGCGGCGGGCAATGTTAGGAAAGTGGACGGGATTTAGTCGGGAATCGGTTCTTAATTTGATTTCGTCGCGTTTTTTCCTTTCGCTTTTGATTACGTATCTTTTGATGGCGGGGTTATTTGAAAGTTTTCTTTATCCGTTTGTGATTATGTTTAGTGTTCCGTTTGCGATGGTGGGCGGTTTTATCGGGTTGGCGATTACCAATCATTATGATCCAACACAACAGATGGATACATTGACAATGCTTGGATTTATTTTATTGATAGGAGTTGTGGTCAACAATGCGATTTTGTTGGTTCATCAGACGTTGAATTTTATGAAGGGTCGTGGAGAATCGGAGGAGGATATTATTGAAAAGATGGGATATCGGGAGGCGATTCGGGAGGCGGTTCGGACGCGAATCCGACCGATTTTTATGACAACTTCTGCGGCGGTTATTGGGATGGTGCCTCTTGTGGTGAAATCCGGTGCCGGCAGCGAGTTATATCGTGGGATTGGTTCGGTGGTTATTGGCGGGTTGGTGTGTTCAACATTGTTTTCGCTTTTTGTTGTGCCGTTAATGCTGAGTTTGGTGATTGACATTCAATTTGGTCTTTCCCGCCTACTTGGAAAAAATCCGCCAAATTAGAAAATTGGTATCTACTCAGTAATTGCCCGTAGGACAAACGTATCAATAGAAGAATGGAAATTTATTGATTTGTTGCATTGATTTTTTATTGATCGGGATTTCCTACGGAAATCAGATTACCGCAAGGTATTAAATCGTATTTATTCCGTCTTTTGCCAAACTATTAGGCGGACAAACCTCATTTTCAACCTATTTTTTCCAAACAAAAAAACCTCAGTAGCCAATAATTCCCCACAAAACCAACCTTATTAGCTTATTTTTTGTTCTAAGCCCGCAGGGCGAGATGTGCATAACCGGCGGTGGAGCAAAGCGCAACCGTCGGATCGGAATTTTCCAACCCGATACAAAAACAAAAGGTAGGCAATCGTTGGGTGAAAGCCCTTCGGCGAATGATTGCCTACCTTTTGATTAACAATCCAAATGATCGAATATCCGCTTGCGAACTATTAACTATTAACTATTAACTATAAACTATTAACTATAAATAAACATGTCCAATCCGAATGATAAAAATCCCGTATCTTCCTGTTGTTGCCGGGTTCGCCCAACAGAACCGGAAAAAAAGAACAGGGAAAAAATTGCAAACGGCTTTTACGGCAATTTTTACGCGATTGCGGAACCTTATTTTATTGCTGTTTCGGCTCTATCGCTCCTTTTCAGCTTCTTTCACCTTTTCCATACACCGTTTAATCTTGCGTGGATTGCTGTTGTGCTTTGCGGCTCCCCCATTTTTTACGAAGCCGTCAAAACATTACGGCAACACCGGATTTCCGTCGAACTCCTCATCTCAACGGCAATCTCCGCAACAATTCTCGCCGATATTTTGTTTCCAACGGAATCGGCTCATCATTCGTACATTTTTGCCGGCGGTGAAGTGGCGTTTATTATGGCGTTGGGGCAAAGTCTGGAGGCTTGGACGATTGCACGGGCTCGCGCCGGAATCGAAAACCTCGTCCGCCTAACCCCGCAAACCGCCCGAAAATGCGAAAATAATACCGAAACCGTCATTCCGGCAAGCGAAGTTCAACAAAACGATTTGCTCCGTGTATTGCCGGGCGAAACAATTCCGGTTGACGGCGAAATCGTTTCGGGGAATACCTCAATCGACCAATCGCTCATGACCGGCGAATCTTTGCCGGTTGACCGCTCCGAAGGCGATACGGTGTTCGGCGGAACAATTAACTGTTTCGGCTCGTTTACAATGCGGGCAACAGGGGTGGGTGAAGATTCCTCGCTCGCCCGAATGATTCAACTCGTCCGAAATGCCGAACAAAAAAAAGCCCGTATCGAACGTACCGCTGACCGTTGGGCGGCGGTTTTGGTTCCGGTTGCGTTAATTACGGCGGCGGCGGTGGGGATAATAACGTACCTCGTTTTGGGACAAGCCGAAGAATCCTTGCGGCGTGCGGTAACAATTCTGGTGGTGTTTTGCCCGTGTTCGCTGGTGTTGGCAACCCCGACCGCCATCATCGCCGCTATCGGCAACGCATCACGTTACGGAATCTTGATTCGTTCCGGCGAAGCGTTGGAACAACTCGGAGCCGTCAATGTGTTGGCGTTCGATAAAACCGGAACCCTAACACACGGTCAATTGCGTCTGACAACCGTGCAATCTTTTGTGAACGAATATGACGCCAATGGTATTTTGGCGTTGGCGGCTTCGGTGGAAACCTTGTCGGAACATCCGCTGGCTTCGTGTATTGTGGACGCGGCGGCGGAAAAACATCTCGAATTGGAACAAACCGCCGAATTTGAAATGTTTCGCGGGGAAGGAATTACCGTGCGGTTGGCGGGAGTTGCCGAAGGCGAGCGGGTCGTTGCCGGCAATGACCGGATTCTGAAACGTTATGCCCTCGGACTTTCCGATTTCCAAAAGTCTCAGGCGGAAGAACATTTCGGGCAGGGCGAAACCGTGATTTGGGTCGCCCGCCAAAATAACGATAATCACGGAACAGTAATCGGTTTTCTCGCTCTTGCCGATACAATTCGTGAAACATCAAAAAAGGCGGTGGAACAAATTCAAAACAACGGTATCGAAGTGATCTTGTTGACGGGCGATAATGATCGGGCGGCTCAAAATATCGGGGAACAGTCGGGAATTATGAATATTCGTTCCGAATTGCTGCCGGACGGGAAAGTTGCGGTGATTGAGGAGATGCGGCATTACGGTTCGTTGGTTGGGATGGTCGGGGACGGTTTGAACGATGCTCCGGCGTTGAAAACCGCTGACGTCGGAATTGCAATGGGGCGGGTCGGCAGTGACCTAACAGTAAACGCCGCCGATATTGTGTTGATTGGCGACGACATTTCGCGATTGCCGTTTCTGGTGCGACTGGCACGAAAAACAAAACGGACAATCTTCGCCAATATTATATTATCAATGAGTATTAATGTTGTTGCGATTTTACTGGCTTCGAGCGGAATGATGGGACCGATTGTGGGGGCGTTGGTTCACAATGCCGGTTCCATTTTAGTCGTCCTAAACGCCTCCCTCATCCTCAATATCAAACGCGAATCATCGCCCAACGCGTGAATTACCAATCAAAAAAAGAACAACCTAATCGATTGGCAATACAAGGTAGGTAATCGTTGGGTGAAAGCTCTTCGCCGTAGCGGTTGCCTTAAAGTCCCGCAAGGGACGAGATGTGCATAACCGTAGGTGGAGCGAAGCGCAACCTACGGATCAACACCCCCCAACACCCCAAAGCCCTGCAAGGGCGAGATTATTCTTGTGTCGGTTGATAATCTCGCCCCGTGCGGGGCTTATGTTTTTTGGGGTTATAATCCGGCGGTTGCGCTGCGCTCCATCTACGGTTATGTACATCTCGTCCCTTGTGGGACTTTGGGTAGGCAATCGCTCGCCGAGCGATTGCGTCGGCGTTAGCCGACTGAGAAATTTGTCGGCGGACGGTTGCGTCGGTGTTCGCCGACAAATTTTTGTTTTCACACGGCAATCGGAATCTTAACCCCGCAAGGGGTGTGATGTGCATAACCGGCGGTGAAGCGCAGCGCAACCGCCGGAT
>JAITQV010000261.1 GCA_031288765.1 Planctomycetaceae bacterium | reverse complement strand
ATTGATTTTTTTCTGAAGTGATTCCGAAGGCGTTTCCAAACGACGTGATAGAATACGGATTATCATTTTGGCTTCACCTTCGGCTCTACCTTCATCTCTACCTTCATTTCTACCTTCATTTCTACCTTCATCTCTACCCTCGTCTCTACCTTCCTTTCGCCATTTATCAACATAACCGAGATCTTTCAAACATTGTTCGGCTTTTTTTCCCAACATATTTGCCTCCTGAAATGCTTCGATATTGGCATCTGTTACCACATTAAGGTAAGCATCAAGAACAATATCTTTGCCATGTTTTGCCGCTTCCGTTAAAAGATTCCGAAAACGGACAGCTGTTAATTCTTTATTCAAATGGGTGAGCCAGATGTTTTCGTTTTCCTCCAACTCACTCGAAACAATAATTTGTATCTGTCCCGTATCGTGATTAACAACATAAATACCATTTTGGTTTGATGTCATTGTGTAACGACGGGACAAATATTTTAACAAGTTATACGGGTGTTGCGAAGTTACCAGCGTTACCGATAAATCCTCAGTATCAATTTTTTCGCGGTAAGCGTAAAAAAATTTATAGCCGAGAGTTTTGTTATAATCAGCGGTATCAAGTGTATCATCGGGACTTTTGTACTCAATAATATTATGGTGTCGAAAATTCCGGGCAATATTTTTGTCAATAACAATATCTTTACGTTTTTTAATAATGAGAATATCAACACGTAATGGTCCTTTTGTTAATTGATATTCGTCTTTGAACTCCAACACATCGCGATATTCATTAAGTTCGAGTTGCATTGCCCCGCAAAAAGCCGGATGCCACAATGTTTTTGCCATAATTCTATTTTCAAAGGTGTTTGTTTACCGGGCGGGCAATTTATGTTTTATTATTTTACGGCGGCTGTCTGGTTTTTCAGGACAATGCGAAAAGACCAATCGGGAAATATTAACTTAGGAAAATTAAGGGGCGTAGAATGTATCATCTTCTTTTGGGTTAAGTTCTCTATCGGTTGGAATATAAATTTTTGCCAATTGGACTTTTGTGGTTCCGGTTTTGATATAACGGATGAGTGTATTTTTTTCATGCCGTTCGAGTTCTTCCAACGAGTCAACCGCTGCATCGTCCAGCCGTGTAATTACATCGCCTTTACGAAGTCCGATCACATTCAGAGGAGAACCTTCGACGGGGTTGGAGGTTAAACGAGCTGCCGTGAAGGTATAACCGGGGATTTTCATATTTTGGATAATAAACGCAGCGCCAAGTTTTGGCGAATAGTAATCGGCAGGCAACGTCGGAGTTACGGCAACCGGTTTTTCAACAACAACCTGACGTTCCACGACGACGGGACGTTCCACAACAACAGTTGCGGGGCGCGGCGGTACAACAACCACCGCCGGCGAGCGCCGATAATAACCATACGGCGAATAACCGTTAGCAATTGCGGCGACTGCCCCAACCGCTCCGATCACGCCAAGTGCTTTTTCGAAATCATTGGGACCGTGGTGGTGGTGATGCGGCGGCGGAGGCGGTCCATGAAAACGACCGGGTTGTGCTATTGCGGGTGAAACGGCAAAAGCAGAGAAAACAACACTCAACAAAACTCCGGTAATCCAACGGGTTGATAACCATTTCATAACAAACTCCTTTGAAAAAATGGAATATTTTCTAAATGGAATATTCATAACGGTTCACAAATTAATTGTTGGGAAACGTTCATACATAATAAACAAAAGTAATCGTTCACGTCAATAGTAAATAGTTAAAAGGTAAGTCAATTTTAGCCGCAAGATCAAAATTGCCGCGAGGGTTATTGAATCTCTTGAATAGAAAATTGAAAAGCAATTTAAGCCGAGATTGTGTTTATTATTCCATAAATCGTCAACCATTGCAAGACGTTGCCAATAAATAAAGCATCTTTTGGTATTTTGGGTTGAGACCTACAAAACGCAATGAATTTAACGAGTCTTGTGAATTATTCCATTGATGCCGCAATTGCCTGATTGAGGACTTCTTCATGAATCAGAATAGGAAGAAAAGGATCAAATGAAACTGCAACCGCTATTGCATCGGAAGGACGGCTGTCAATCTCAATCAATTCGTTGCCGTGAACCACCCGTAATGCCGCAAAATAAGTTTGTTCCTCAAACCGGTGAATAAAAATGTCTTGAATTTTTCCGCCAAGCATTTCTATTGTGTTGCAAAGTAAATCGTGTGTCAATGGTCTTGGTGCGGCGATTCGTCTTACGCGGCGGTCAATCGTTGTCGCTTCAACAATTCCGATAACAATCGGTAATTCGCGATTGCCGTTGGTTTCGCGTAAAATCAACGCTTGTTGGCTGTTCATTTCGGTGATGACGATTCGGGTTAATTCCATACGGATCAGCATAGCAGGGAGAATAAAAACGGGGAAACAAAATACGGGAAATCCTAACACAAACCAAATACATCCGCAGTGCAAATCACGCCATTGGGCTGGTTACGGCACAACATATTGCTAAAACAGTTCTCAGTATATAACATTCCGCCCATTCCGGCAATCGCCTCTCATTCATTTCTAAAAATGTTATTGAGTTCCTGTATTGTAGAATACTTGCAAAGATTACAGTTGTTCGCTACACTTTTGGAGATTTTCGAACACGTTTACAAGTTCGAGGGCATGGGAAGCGTCTTTCCGGCAACGCCCCACCGAACACCCATTCACAAACCGCAACGCCGCACCGGCAATTCCGGCACAACATGATAAATCCGACTCAAACATGGAAATTACGGACTCGCACATTGTTTTTAACCGGACACGCGGTATTTATGGGGATTGTCAATGTAACTCCCGACAGTTTTTCCGACGGCGGGCGTTATCTTGAAACATCGGCGGCTGTTGATCGTGCTTTGCAATTGATTGCGGACGGAGCGGGGATTCTTGACATTGGCGGCGAAAGTACCCGCCCCGGTTCCGATGCTGTTGGGACGGACGAGGAACTTCGGCGGATTATGCCGGTTGTTTCAGCAATTGTTGAGGCGATGCCCAAAGACGGGCGGGTTCCGATTTCCATTGACACGACAAAGCCGCAAGTTGCCGCTGAAACAATTCAAGCCGGAGCGGAAATCATCAATGATGTTTCACCGGAAACTAATTCGGCGATGCTTCGTGTACTTTTGGAAAGCGGAGTTGGTTATTGTGTGATGCACTCGCAGGGGATTCCCAAAACAATGCAACTTAACCCGCAATACAAGGATGTTGTCGGGGAAGTGTTTGAGATTCTCGGACGCCGCCGGAATGAACTGATCCGTGCGGGCGTGGAAGCGGGGCGTATTGCTGTTGATCCGGGGTTAGGGTTTGGCAAGACAACGGAGCATAATTGGGAACTTGTTGAAAATATGGAACATTTTCACGATCTTGAGGCTCCGTTGCTGGTCGGACATTCACGCAAAAAGTTTATTGCGGAAACTTTTGAAGATCGGGAAGACGGCACAAATTACGTCACAAAGAAGCTTATTGAGAAACAAGTTTTTATCATTCGGGTACACGAAATTCCGGCTTTCGCGAAATAAACCGTTAAAATTTTGGAATTGCCGCCGGTTCAACAATCAGGAACGGCGGCGGTCTGAAACGGAAGAAAACGCCGCCGAAGGATTGCCTATGAAATTGTCGGACTACCAGGCAAAATGAGCAAACGCTTTATTAGCTTCCGCCATTCTGTGGACATTTTCACGTTTGGTGATAGCGGTACCTTCTCTGTTGTAGGCGTTTACCAATTCGGTTGCCAGTTTTTCGTGAGTCGGCAATCCCTTTTTATCACGAACCGCCAAAAGAATCCAACGAATCGCCAACGATTGTTGTCTGTTTTTTTGTACTTGCATTGGCACTTGGTAAGAAGCGCCGCCGACTCTTTTGGAACGAACTTCGATATTGGGTTTAACATTATCGATTGCCTGATGAAAAACGTCGATGGGCGATTTTTCCGAAATTTTATTTTGGATAATTTCGAGGGCGTTATAAAAAACATTTTGTGCAGCTGTTTTTTTACCGTCCCACATGAGGCAATTGATAAACTTGCTTGCTAAAATCGAATTGTAAACCGGATCCGGTTTTAACTGTTTTTTACTTGCGGTGATACGACCCATTTTTGAGTATTGTGGTTAATGAGGGGAGAAAACGGAAAAAACTGATTGATATGTGGAAAAAAATATTTGCGGAAGGGCAAACATTTTGATTGTAGGGGATTATTTTTTCTTGGGGGCGGTTCCTTTTGCGCCTTTTGCGGCGGTTTTTTGGACTTTTTTAGCTCCGTAACGGCTGCGAGCCTGTTTTCGTCCGTCAACACCGGTGGAATCGAGGGTTCCTCGAATCACCTGATACCGAACTCCCGGCAAATCCCGCACACGACCGCCGCGAACCAAAACGATGGAGTGTTCTTGGAGCGAATGACCTTCGCCGGGGATATACACGGTAACTTCTTTTCCGTTGGAGAGCCGCACCCTTGTAATTTTCCGCAATGCGGAATTAGGTTTTTTGGGGGGCATTGTTCGGACGAGGAGGCAAACACCTCTTTTTTGGGCGCATTTATCCAAGACGGGGGATTTACTTTTGAAGACTTGTTGTTTTCGGTTTTTGCGAACCAGTTGGTTAATTGTCGGCATAATTTTTTTTTATAATTTTGGGGGCAATTGTGGGGCAAATTGACGCAAAACGGTATAAAGTTTCCTGAGTATTGACGGACGTCAATTAAGGACAGCATGATAACGGGTTTTCCAAACTTGTCAACAGGGAGTGGGTGAAAAAAAACGGTCTTGAGTATTTTGGGGCGATTTTGTATGATTTTGGAGCGGGTTTTGGTTTTTTTCTTTCGGAATTTTTCTTTTTCGGAAAATGATGCGGAGGGATATTTTTTCATTTAGGCGGTAAATTACCGGCGGGACAGTTGTTTGGGCAATTTATTTTGTTTGTGGACGGCTGATTTCGGGTGTAAAACAAAATGCAAACAATGATTCGTTTTTTTTTATTTACAATTTTGTTGACAAGTTTATTATTGGGGATTACGGGTTGTCTTTGTGATCCCGAATATT
>JAITQV010000139.1 GCA_031288765.1 Planctomycetaceae bacterium | reverse complement strand
ATTGCAAAACCAAACGGATCAAAACTCAAATTTAACGAAATCATAACCCAACCGTCTATTTTTATTAACAACAGAATACACGAAAATTAGTAAATTGATAAGATCACAAGTTTATTTTTTGAGGATACAAAATGAAAGACAATAACAAAAAAATATTTTGTGTCCTATTCCCTATAAATAAACTAACCTTTGAAGTTGTGCGTAAACATTATTACTATTACAAATTCCGTATATTTCGTGTATTCAACGGTTAAAAAATAGACAATTACATCATAACCCAACAATGATACAATATCTCGCCTACGATATTAAAGGAATTCAACAATTCATTTTCAGCGTTCCAAAATTGAAATACATTGTCGGCGCAAGTCTGTTGATTGCCGAGTTCGATGATTGGGCGGCTGATTCTCATAAGAAGGAAGTCCTTTTTACCGGCGGCGGTCGCGGAATTTTTCATTCTGAAAATAAAAATAAAATTAATAAAATAAAATCCGCTCTTATTGCAAAATCAAAAGAATTCGGTCTTGATTTGCGGTTGGGAATTGCCGGTTCGTTTTCCGAAGTTGTTCATTGCGCCAACGATTTTTACGCTTTCGTTCCTGATTTATTGGACGGCGAACCGGACGCCGTGTCGGGAATGTTGCCGACCACTCACGAAAAACGGATTCATCCAATCATCGAACAACGCCGTAACATTATCGGGCAAATTGGAAGCGTTCATTCTTTCGACCAAAAAAACTTAAAAAATATTCTTGGCAAATTGCCGCAAGATATTCAAAATTTCAAGGAAAAAGGCGGTCAAGTTGAGTTTCTTTCCAATGTGAACCCCGAAGAAGTTGATGATCGCGGAACGAAAGGAAGTAAAGCGCTAGGCGACCGCAACCGTTGGGCAATTGTTTGCCTCGACGGTAACGATATGGGGGCGCAATTTCGTACGTATGAAAAAAAATACGAAAAAGGTTCTGATAAGGAAAAAACCGATTGGTATCAAAAAATGAGTCAACAACTTAATTGTTGCACCAAAAATGCGTTTTATGAAGCGGCGGCAAAAATAATCAACAATTGGTACGGCGAAAACCGTAATACTATTTCACTACAAGAGAACCTTTTAGTGCTGCCTTTCCGTCCGCTTATTCTCGGCGGTGATGATGTTACGGCAATCGTTCATTCGGCTTATGCGTTAGATTTTGCAAAAATATTGATTGAAAAATTCAATGATTTAAGCAAACAACATAAGGAATTATGGGTTGGAACAAACGGTGAATTGACAATCAGCGCGGGAATCGCTTATACGAATGTTTCACTTCCGTTACATACGTCCCTTCCTTACGCCGAAAGTTTGCTCGGCAACGCAAAAAGAAAATTTCGTAATGATAAAAAAGACGGTGAAGCAACACCCGCCGCAATTGATTGGGAACATATCACGGAATCCATGCTCGACACCCCAACCGCACGGCGTAATCGGGATTCGGTGTTTTATGACAATGATATTAGTACGAAAATCGTCTTGACGGAACGTCCTTACAACTTTGAATCTCTTGATGAATTGCTGAAATTAAAAGCCGAATTGCAAACAGTTCCCCGCAGTTTATTAGCGGAATGTCAAACAATTTTAACATTACCCTGGGCAAAACGGATTCAACGTCTTGCAGCGTTGAAAAAACAAAACAATAAAATTTTCGAGAAGTTAAAAGAAGAAAATTTTGACGGGAAACTTGGTTCAGCTTGGACGGAAAAAACTATCGACAAACCAAACGATAATTATCCAAATCTCAAAACAGAACGAACAACAAAATTCCTTGATGCTGTTTCGTTGCTTGAAGAAGATCACCGATTAACACAAAACACAACAGAGGACAATTAAAATGCGATACAATTACATATTGACATTAAAGAGCGATGCCGAACCCGGAACAGGAGCCGGCGGAGATATTATCAATCAACGGATTCCGCGTAACCGTAACGGTGATCCGATTATTCCCGCAACACATCTCAAAGGTTTGATTCGCGAAGAAGTGTTGAAAATTGGAGACTTGTTTCCCGACGAATTGAATAATCTTGCGGATGAATGTTGCGGTAAAGCGGATGCAAACGGCGAAGGCGATTGGACAACTGAATCGTGTTTTCATATTTCCGATGCTGTTTTAAAAAATGAAAATAAAAATGAAACGGGAACTAAAACATCGTTTGTTTCACGTACAAGTATTGACTCCGCCTCCGGAAAAGCAAAAGAAACCTCGTTGCGGACAACGGAACGAATTGCCGCCGACACTGTCTTCAAAGGAACGTTGACGGTGAATGCGAAAGAAGGAAGTCGGCAAGACCTTGCAATTCGTTTGGCGATGTTGTCGATTGGTGCTGTCGGCGGAAACAGAACTCGCGGCAGCGGAAAATGTATCATTAATTTTGACAGCAGACAAAATTTCAAGCCCGGCGATTTATTCAAACAACTTTTAGAATCAAAAAAAGATGAACTACCGCAAAACGAAAATGTTAATTTTTCGCAAACAGAAACAATAACGTTGCGTTTAATTTTTGAAGCGGATTCACCGGTTTGTTGTCCCGAGCATCCTGTTCCGAGCAATGTGATCAAAAGCGGTTTCGCAATTCCCGCCAGCGCAGTACAAGGATTGATTCTTAACCGGTTGAATCAACGGAATGAAAACGCTGCAACAAAATTATTTAACGATGAAAATTTTCGCGCGTATCCGCTCCTTCCGTGTGCTGTGTTTAAACAAGAAAAGAAAGAAAATTATCCGATTCCGTTGCGCATTTCACTCACACATAAAGTTGCAAAATTGATTAGCGAAGGCGATATACTGATTCGTAACGGTGATAAATTGAATGTTGCCGATGAAGCAATTGCCGAATATGATACAAATACCGGCAGTGCCAATCCGCTTAAAGCAACCGGCGGTGTCTTGCTCATCAACGGCAATGAACGTGAACTCTGGAAAACCAATTCAATTCCGCATATTCTATCGGCTCACGGTGTTTTGAATGATAAAAATACTACAGACGGACGTAACCTTTATCAAGTGGATTCTATTGCTCCCATTGTTTGGTCGGGATTTGTCCGTTTGCCGAAATGGGCGGCAGACGTTGTTTTTAACATTCGTAACGACAACAATATTCAGGAATCTTTCGTCTCTTTCGGAAAAAAACGCAGTACACACGGTAACGGAAAACTTTTTGTACTTCGTGTTGACGAAGAAGATAAAACGCTTCCTTATAACGGTTCAACGTATGGAAGCCGGAATAGAGAGACGGTTTTAATTGTACAATCGCCGATTCTTTTGTCCGATGAACCATCAGATCAATCGGCAAATGAAGAGCTCCAAACATTTGTTGAAACAAAATGGGGAATCAAACCGAAACAATGTATGGGAACGGTCATCGGTATTCAATTCGGATGGAACCGTCACGGAAAAGGAACATTAACCGGAAAAGGAAAACGTGTTCGTGCATGCCGTTGTGTGATGCCCGGAAGTGTGATTATTTTCGAAGCGAATATCGAAAACCTTTCCGATAAAATCAAATCCGGTCTTGGCGGCGGACGTGAACAAGGATTTGGAGCGGTCGCTATCCACCCCGGATTAGCAACAAAAATGTTCAATGTTGGCAAGTCCGATTTGAAACACCTTAAATCCGATGTTGATGAAACAACAATGGTTCAAGAGGTTTTGAATATTTGGAAAAACCATCAAAAAGATTTGCCCAGTCCAAGCCAACTTGCCGCAATTCGTAAAGAATTGGAAACAAACGGCGAAAACAAAACCAAAACATTGGAATATCTTGGTAAGCAAACAAAACGAACCGAACGTATTGGGGCAACATGGGAATCTTGTTTTAGAGAAATGGAAAATTTCATTAAAAATACGGATCCCAAACTTGCCGCAAAAGGGTTAAAACTTCTTATTGATTTAAAAATACCAGAAAAAAACCAGAAGGCGGAGGAATAAACGATGCCAACAAAACAAGACACAAATCAATTTTGTCGTCAACGTATGCCGTATTCGGTTTATTGTTTGACATTTACGCTCCAATTTAAAAACGGTTTGGCGGCAGGTGACGGCAATTTCGGAAACGAAATGTCGCTTGCCCGAAACGGCAAAGGAGAACTCGTTCTTCGCGGAACAAGTATTGCCGGTGTTTTGCGTCATAGTTACGAAAAACAATACGGAGAAAAGGATACGGAATTATTTTTCGGAACATCGGCTGGGAAAAAAACTAAAGATGACAATGGTAACGAAAAAACCTTGACGGAAAGTCCGCTTATTGTTCCTGATGTTGTACTACAAATCAATAATCAATTGGAATACCGCCGGACTCATCATCTGCGGAATCGGCACTCCGGAAGTATTTTGGAGAACGGTTTGTATTCGATTGAGATTGCTCCGCCCAAAACAACTGCTCTTGTAACACTTTGGTTCAACGAAACGGAACAATTCAAAAAGATCAAAAAAACCGGAGAAGCTTTTCTTAAAAAACTTGCCGGATTGATTCGAAGCGGCTTGATTTTCGGCGGTAATTCCAATCGCGGTATCGGTTTCGCAACAGCAAACGAATTTGTTTACAAAAAATATTCTTTATCAAAAAAAGAACAATACGCCGAATATCTCAACGATTTCTACACTTGGCGTCAAGACGGAACAATTTCTGACGTTAACAGTAAAAAACTCTCACCGCAAAGTGTTTCCGGTACGAATAATCTTACCGTTGAGTTTACATTACAAATTCCGCGCGGACAGGATTTGCTCATTACCGAAGGAAACGATATGTATCCGCATAAAGTAACAGCGGCAGATGGTAACGATTATTATTTATTATCCGGTTCGACGCTGCACGGTTTATTCCGAAGTTGGATTACACGCCTTGCGGCAAGAGAAAATAAATCCGTATCCGATTCCGTTGAAAATTATGAAAAAAAACAACATAATATAAAAGGGTCGGAAATTGGTTGGATGTTCAACGAAAAACTTGAGGTGAACGAAATTAACACGAAATATCCGGTTGAAAATTTGTTTGGTTCGTTTCACCAATCGGGACGAATTCATTTTACCGATGCGTTGTGTCCTGTTGATAAATCATCAACACAGCATCGTAAACATGTTGCGTTAGACGCAATTAGCGGCGGCGCAATGGAACATTTATTGTTTGAAAATGAAGTCTTGACAAGCGGACAATTTCAAGTAACAATGCTTGTCAAAAATATTCGGGAATATGAAACAAAATGGTTGGCGCAAACTCTCAAAGCGTTACATCTGGGATTACTTCGTGTTGGTTCAAGTAAAGCCGCCGGACGACTGGAATTAGCGGAACAACCGAAATGCCAAGAACAACAACACGCTAAAATATTCGAATCAATTATCATTTAAAGGAGAGCAATGCAATGCTTAAAGGTAAATTACAAGTCAAAGAGAATAAAGGTCAAAAGCCCGTCGTGATGTTGATTCTTCCGACTAAAAACGGTGGAAAATCTTCATATTTGATTCCTGAAAATGCGAAGTATTTCAAGGATACCGATGCGGTGGACGGTCTTGAAGTTGATGTTGAAACAGATACACGCAACAATATTATCAAAGTGAGTATTCCGGGCAAAGAACCCTTTTTACAACATAAATATAATGAAATGAAAACAGGACAAAACAATAATCGTGAAAATAAATATGCCGATAATTACCGAAAATCACCGGATACCAATAAATTATCACAAGGTGATCCGTCGCTCATTGGCTTTTCGTTTCACAATCCTTATACGTTTATTCCGTTTACAAAAAATACAAAACGTGATAAACCGACATTGCAAACGGCTGACGAAATTGATGCCGATCGCTTTACAGGTATTATTGAGTTGAAAATCACAACACAAAGTCCCTTGTTGACGATTCAAACCGAAAAAAATAAACAGGAAGAACATGCAAAGTATAAAGCGTTGACTATCGGCAACGACGTTATTGTTCCTGCAACAAGTATTCGCGGTTCGTTACGTTATTTGTTGACGGTTGTTACCGGTGGTCCGCTGACAATACTTGATGAGCAACTCTATCTTTGTCAGGGACGTGATTTACCAATGGACATTGATCCTGCGCATAGCCGAAATCCGAAAGCAAAACCGTGTTGTCTTGCTAAAATTATCGAATCGGGCAACTCTCGCAAAAGCGGAAAAATCCAAGTCGGGCAAACTGTTATGGTTCTCGCTAAGGATATTCCTGATTGCGATTTTTACAGACCGCAAGATAGAAAAAATATAGAATACCGCTGGGTAAATTATGACGGGACTCGTGTTGTTTCCGTTTCAGGAAAACAAGATGCAACTCATCGGTGGCAGGTAAAACTTTGCGGCAGACCAGCCAACACAAAAGGAGTTAAGAAAGAAGGAATCTTTCTTGCGAACGGAAAAGAGATTGATCTTCCGGTTAAATTTTGGCAGGCTTATGCAAATCGTAACAGACATGGAGCTCGTCCCGAATTACAGAACAATGATCTCATTTGGTTGGAATTAAAAGATCATAATGTTTCCGTTCCTCGTACGGAAAATGATATTGCTTCAATTCAATGGGCAAGATGGGGACGTGAGGGAAAACAACTGATAAAGATTCTAAGCGACAATGTTTTGCCGGATTATCAAAAGAGTGACGGTAATGTTGCAAACGTAACAGATATGTTCGGGCTTGTCCCCGTTTCAAAAAACAATTCGAAAGTTCCTGCGTTTGCCGGTCGAATACGTCCCGATAACCTTGTGTTTCCCGACGGCAAAGAACATTTAACACCGATGTATCCGCTTGCAGTGTTGGCATCGCCGCATTCGGGTTGTTTACCGTTTTATCGGGCAGGTTCTCCGCAAACATTGAATCGGCAAGACTCGTTGCGCGGTTACAAAATTTATCGGACTTCCGAACACACTTCACCGGATGATAAAGAGGCGCCGTGGAAGTTTGAAAATCAAGGTGTTTATGATAAATCCGGGAAAGTCGAGGACGGTGGAACCACAAAGGTAAATTTCTCCGCCGAATTACTCAACCCTGATGTTACGGGAACAGTCCGGTTAAGCGTTCGTTCTTTGTCGAGGAAAGAATTATCGCTTTTAATTTTAGTTTGCAACAATAATACATGGCGGCTTGGCGGCGGTAAACCGTTAGGATTAGGACAATGCGAAGTACAAATTATTCGGATTCTTGATGAATTGGGAAATGAGATTTTGCAACAGAATATGCAATTGGAAACGTTAGAACCCGAAACGATAAATCGCTTCAATCTATGGAAAGCAACACAAAAACCGGTTAAAATGTTGCGTTATCCGCGCGCGGTAATTAAAAATCAAAATAGAATCACACGCGGCGGTTTGTCATGGTTTCAGAAATTTGCATCGCCCAAACGAAACGGTAACGGTTTGCAATCAATCTTTATTGAGAAAAACGAATTTTTCGGACAAATACTCCCGTTTTTTAATGAAGACGGAGACGATGTTCTGTTTGGTTATGATACGATGCTTGATGACAATGACCGTGAAAACATCGGACAACAAAAGTCATACAGACATAAACCGGAACAATTTGACCCTAATAAACACGTTACCGGACAAGAACAGTCCGGCGGTTTTCACGGACAAAACCGAGAAATACGACAAAAAGCGAAGGACTACCGTCAATGATTTCCGATCTTAATATTCAGATTCGCCGATATCTTGAGCCGGTCAAAGCTCGGGCGGTTCGTTTCCGTTGCGTTAATGAAAAGCCGGTCGAAGTGGTATTGCCGACATTACGCGGCGTATGGGGATTGGCGTTACACCAAACCAATCAAAAACTTTACGATACTGTTTTTGAAGGAAAAAACAAAACAAATCAAAAACAACCGCTTTACATTATCCGTCCCGACTTGAATTGTAATTACGAAAATAGTCAAACATTTTCGTTTGAATGGATCGTTTGGAACGCCGCCGCGCTGCAGTATTTCGATCAATTGTTACAAAGTTGGAAACTTGCCGGTCTTTTGGGATTGGGAAAAAACCGTGTTCGTTTCAATATTATCGGAGCGGAACCGATTTTCGCAACTGAAAGCAGAACAGAGACGATAACTAACGATACAACAAGCAACTTTACGGATTTACCGGTTTTTTCGCCTGCCGAATTACAGTGGACATTCGGAAATCATGTTCGGCAACTTGCATTTCCGCACAGTATTCGTCTTTTGCAAAAAGGAAAACTCATGACAAAACCAACTCTTTGGAATATTATTATTGCAATATTTTGCCGTTTATCGTCGATGATCGTTCAAGGTCTTGGTAATATTCCGTCGAACCGTCCGAGTGATGATTGGATGCCGTGTTCACAAGATATTCTCGAATTGATCAGAACAATTCCGAATCAATGGCAAGGTGAAACCGTAACATTGCGGCGTTATTCGGCAAGACAACAGCAGGAAGTTGATATGAACGGCGTGTTCGGTTCGCTGTTTGTTGAAAAGTTGCCGGACGAAATCAAACCGCTCATCCTTGCGGCGGATTTGTTTCACCTCGGCAAAGGAACAATCATGGGACTTGGACGCCTGTTGCCGATCACTTCCTGACGATGACGATAATTGTAATACGATATAAAGTGGTGTTTTTGTAATTTTCTTGGAGACTTTGGGATACGAGGAACTTTTAGGGATAAAATTGTTTATATTCGAAACGATACTAATCATTCGGGAAATTGAATTGAATAAATGTAATAAAGGTTTATTTTTAATTTTTTCAACTTTTACTTTTCATTGCACCTCTTGCACCAAATCAGAAAAAGTGTAAATTAGAGCAACAATTCGGTAAGGGATTTTAGGAAAT
>JAITQV010000744.1 GCA_031288765.1 Planctomycetaceae bacterium | reverse complement strand
TCCGATTTCCAACATTAAAACAGAATTTCGAGTGTAACAAGTACAGCCGTATCAGTAAATAGTTGTATCTGTTACGTTGTCGGAAATACCGCAACCGAACTCCATGATGACACCTGAGTTCCCGTTTCCATTCGGATACGAATATAATAAGATGTTGCCTGCTGTAAACCTGTTAGCGAAACAATATTTTTTACGGAATTTTTGGCAATTGTGAATTTCTTTTGAGCGTCCCATACAATTCCGTCAAGCGACCACTGAATCCGGTAAGTTGCCTGCCCTGAAAACAGACTGCCAAAAGAAATCTTCAATGTTTTTGCCGCGGCGGATTCCAATAATAACGCATCGGGAACAAGAGCGGTGTTGGAGGCAAGCAATGTTGTTGTATTTGTTTTTGCGGCGGTTCGGCTTTGACCGGTGGAGTTGGACGCAAAAACCTGATAAGAATACCGCACCAAAGCATCCAATCCCGTGTCAATGTACGATAAATTAGAAGTTGTTGCGATTTGTTCCCATATTTTTTGTGCGGTATTATATCTCATGATGTGATATTCTGTTGCGCCGGCGGCTGCCTTCCATGTCAAAGCAATGGATTCCGAATCCATCGCCGATGCTTTGAGTTTGCCCGGCGCCAACGGAATTGCAATAGCGGTTGTTACCGTAATAGAATTTCCGGCAAGCGATTTTCCGGTTTTTCCAACGGCAACAACCCGAAATTCATATTTCGTTTCGGCTTTCAACGATTTGACGGTTAATTCCGTTGTTTTTGAAGTTCCGGCAGAAACCCAACGTGTTCCGTTGAATTTTTCGACCAGATAACTTTGCGCTCCCTCAACCGCATCCCATGTAAGCGTAATCTGTTTATCCAAAAGTTCCGTAACGGAAAAACCTGACGGAGTTGCCGGAGCGGTTGTAACGGATTTTGATTTCGAGGCTTCCGAATGAACGGCGTTGTCTGTTCCTAAGGCAATAATTCTGTATTGATAAATAGTGTTCGGATCGCAATTCGTATCAACCCATTCTTTTACATCCGCCGGTACATCCGATTGTGTTACGGATTCCCAGAGAATGGAATCTTCCAAAGAACGTTCAATCCTGTAACCGGAAACGCCTTTCACCAAACTCCATGTAATCTTAACGGAATTATTATTCAAAACGGTAATTCGCGGAACCGGCGGCGTTTTGATTCTGGTCGTTACGGTAACAGTCTGAGAAGGATGACTCGTTCCCGCTTTGCTGGTTGCCGTAACACGGTAATAATAGGTTGTTGTTGCCTTATGACCGGAAAGAGTAATTTCCGTTGAAACAGCCGAAACAGCGGACATTTTTTTCCAAACATTTCCGTCCGCCGAGCGTTCAACAATATATTGTGTTGCGTTTTCGACGGCGTTCCAGAACACTTTGATTTTTGTATCATTGACGGCTTGAGCGGTTAAACCGCCTGGAGCCGAAACCGGCGCAAGAGCCGGAGTTGTAACAGTTAAAATATTCGATGCTTTCGATTCTCCGGCTTCGTTCAGGGCAATAACACGGAAATAATGTTTCATTCCGGCGGCAAGATTAACCGCCTTTCCGCCGGTTCCGGTGATAACCGTGCTGCCGAGTTTTTTCCAATCACCCGATTGTCCGGTCAGTGAATATTCCAAACGGTAAGAGCTTGCTCCGTCAACGGCTTTCCATGACAAATCAATTGTTGACGAATCGAGAACGGTTCCTTTCAGACCAGCCGGAGCGTTCGGCAGAGCAACCGGAGTTGAAACTGTTACCGTATTCGACGGAAGCGATTCTCCCGCCTTACTGACAGCAGTAATTCTGTATTGATAAGTTGTTGAACTTTTAAGATTATTGTGTTGATATGAATTTGATGCGGTTGTTCCGACTAATGTCCAACGGTTTTTAGCGGTATCGAAAAATTCGACACGGTAATTGGTTGCGTGAACCGCCGTATCCCAAGAAATCCGTACAGAATTGGAATTAAGCGCGGAAGCCTTGATATTCAACGGTACGGCGGGAATTTCCGCATTGGTTGTTGTCGAAATAACCGAACTTGCTCCCGACAAAACGTAATAGTTTAAAGCGTAAACTCGATAAAAATATTTTGTATTTGAATTGAGTCCGGTATCCGTAAAGGATAAATCGTTTCCTAAATACACTTCGCTCCAGCCGGAACTTGATGAAAGTGAACGCTCGACCCGATACGCTGTGGCGTTGGAAACCGTTTTCCATGAAACAACTATACTTTGCGAATCGGATACCGCTATTTTGAGACCGTTGGGAGTTACCGGTTTCGCCGGTTTTTCAACCGGCATTGTTACGGTATTCGACCAGCCGGAATTGCCGGTTTCGTTGACCGCACGAATCCTGAATTGACAGGAAATTCCGGCTGTAACGGAAACGGCAATCTGCGTTTGATTGGCGGTTGGTTTATTAGCGGACGATGTCCATGTGTTTCCGCCGTCGGCTGAATATTGTAATTCAAATTCCGTCTCATTGCGGGAATTGTCCCGCCATTGCAGCGTAGCCGAATTATTCGCAACGGTAATAATTGAAAGATTGGTGGGAGATTCGGGCGGTGAAGGATTATTTGAAGCAAAAAAATTGGCAAGATTCAGCCGTCCGCCGCTCACCGTTTTTCCCGAAAGAGCCGGTAAAGGTTCGGCGGAGTTCATAATTCCGGCTTTGATTTCCGCCGGAGACAATGCCGGATTATTTGCAGCAAGAATTGCCGCCGCAGCGGAAACAAACGGAGCCGCCATACTCGTTCCCGACATCAAACCGTAGGAACCGTTTTTCGTTGTACTGTAAATGGAAACACCCGGAGCCGCCAAATCAACGGTTGTCCGTCCATAATTACTGTTACTTGCCGGCTGACCGTTTTGGTCAATTGACGCTACGGAAATAAGATTGTCAAGATAATTATATCCCGACGGATAATGAGATTTCGTATCGTTATCGCTGCCGTTGTTTCCCGCGGAAGCAACGACAACAATTCCGGCATTTCCGGCGTCTTCAATCGCTTTGCCGACCGCAATGTCTTCGGAATAATATCCAAGACTCATATTAACAACCGCAACATTAACACCGTGCGATTTCAAATCAATTACGTAATTTATTGCCGAAACAATATTCGCTGTTGAACCTGTTGAGCCGGAAATCACCTTGACCGGCAAAATTCGTACACCCGGCGCCGCGCCGACTCCGCCGGTACTGTTATTGCCCGCCGCTCCGATAATTCCCGTAACATGCGTCCCGTGTCCGTCCGTATCGGTAATATTGGAATTGCCCGAAACAAAATTCCAGCCGTTAATATCGTCGATAAAACCGTTGTTGTCATTATCGAGTCCGTCACCGGCAATTTCCTCAGTATTGATCCAGATATTGTCGTGCAAATCGGGATGCGTCAAAGTCGTCCCGCTGTCGAGAACGGCAACAACAACACCTGTCCCGTTGGAAACATTCCAAGCCGTACCGACATTGATCGAATCAAGAGCCCATTGTTTGCTCACATCAGGATCATTAACTTCTTGCGCAATTCCCGTTGCTGTAATAACGTAATTCGGCTGCCAGAAATCAAAATAACCGGAACCGGCTAACATTTCAGACTGTTTCGGGTTTTCCACCTCCGCCAAGAGCAAACCGGGGCTTCCCAAACCGCTCAAAACCGTAATTCCATACGGCATAAGTTGTTCGGCAAGAGATGTTACCGATGTTGTTGTTTGCAGAATTTCCCGATTCAGTTGAACAATCCATTGATTAGCAATCCGGTCAGCAACCGTATTTTCGGAATCCGGGAGCAAGGATTCCAAAATTTCCGGCGTAAACTGATCTGTAAACTGTTCTGTAATTTGTGCGGAACCGGAATTTTTCCGTTCCGGCGATTCAAACCAATCAACAGTAATTTCCGTGTGATTAGGCAGTGTAAGTGGAGAAACGGAAAGAAGTTCGCGTTGTTCAAGCGGTTCTAAATTCAGCGAACGCCGCCGGAATACGGACGGATTTTTTTTTGCCGACCGGTTTTTACCGAAAAAAAATATAAACATGGAGAACATTATTTTGTAAAAGAACGCAAAGTACGGAAGACAGCCGGTTTGGTTGATTTACGGCGCTATTGACGGTTGATAATTTTTGATATTCCCGAAAACACTTAAAGATATTATACTTCTTTCATCGAAAATGAAAATTGAAAAAATTGAATTTTTAAAAAGAAAAGGCGGAACCGGATTTCTTTTTATGACGATAGTAAAGTTTGTAGAATGTATTTTTTTACTACGATTCCTACAATCCTAAAAGATCGCAAAAGATCACAGGAGTATTATCAACATGTCCGGTGTTCAGGAAATTGACAAGGTTCTCCAATCCGTGCGTCATGCGGCTTATCAATACGGTCTTTTTTCCGAAGGGGCGATGGGGCAGCAGATTTTATTGTTGGGTGATTCTTTTTACGGTTATCGTTTTACGTCGAAGGAATTTACGGCGATTTGGTCGGCTTCGGATCAAATGCTGAAGATATTTGATCCGAATGGAAAATGTCTTGGTCATTCGCTTTTATATGTTCGGGTTGATCAAGTGATTGAGGGTCAAGGTTCGATTCGTCTTTCCGATTCTTACGGAACAAGAAAAGTTGCCTAACTGACTTTTTATATTTATTCAGTCCTTTGTTGAGCAATTGCGTAAAACAAACCTTATTATTAGCGGATAATGCCGCAAGCGGATTCAAATGTCTGAACTATGATTTATTTGATTTAGATGGTTTTTGTGATTTTAAAACATAATCATTGTAATCAAACAAATCACAAAATTCATAGTTCAGACAACAAACAACATAAAACCGCTGAAATATTACAAAAAAGATAAAACTGTAAAACCAATTGTTAAAGGTTTACGAGGGTTATATTGGTTCGAGTTTTGCGGAAGTGAAATTTTTGATCTTTATTTTGTAACTCTTAGGAACTTTCAGCGAATAACGGATTCGATCATTTGAACGTTGCCATTGTAATTCGATTTTTTCTTTGCCGATAGGAATCGAACCGTTACAAGATTCGAGGTCAACATCGTTAAATTG
>JAITQV010000723.1 GCA_031288765.1 Planctomycetaceae bacterium | reverse complement strand
GTAACTTTATGCGATTTTTGTCAAAGGTTCCGGTTCTTTTATCGGTAATACTGTTGCGCGTCCTTCAACCACATCTTCTGTTACACGATAAACTTCTCCCGCAGGAAGATCAGGAAGTTCGTACATAATGTCGAGCATTACATTTTCGACAATTGACCGAAGACCGCGTGCTCCGGTCTTTTTTTCGAGAGCCTTTCGGGCAATAGCCACCAAAGCATTTTCTGTAAATTCGACATCGGCATCTTCCATTTGGAAAAGACGTTTATATTGTTTCACTAACGCATTTTTCGGTTCGCTCATCACCCGAATCAAAGCCGCTTCGTCAAGCGGAGTCAGTGTTGAAATTACCGGCAACCGACCAACCAACTCAGGAATCAACCCAAAATGGTTAATGTCCTCCGATGTAACTTTTGAAAGATAATCGGAACAACGTTCTTCCCGATTCAGCGGCGCGGTTTGATTAAAACCAATTGTTTTTTTGCCGAGCCGTTGACCGATAATATTTTCCAACCCAACAAATGTTCCGCCGCAGATAAACAAAATATTTGTCGTATCTACTTGAATATATTGTTGTTCGGGATGTTTGCGTCCTCCTTGCGGCGGGACGTTTGCAACTGTCCCTTCAAGCATTTTGAGAAGCGACTGCTGAACTCCTTCGCCGGAAACATCTCTGGTAATCGAAACATTTTGCGACGTTTTACCAATCTTGTCGATTTCATCAATGTAAATGATTCCCCGCTGGGCTAATTCAATATCAAACTCCGCCGCATGTAAAAGTTTCAAAATAAGATTTTCAACATCTTCTCCGACATAACCGGCTTCTGTTAAGGTTGTTGCATCACCGATTGCAAACGGTACATCGAGAATTTTAGCCAATGTTTGAGCGAGAAGTGTTTTACCTGAACCGGTGGGACCGATTAACAGCACATTGGACTTATCAAGCACAACATCATTGCCTTCATCTTTATTGATAAGCCGTTTGTAATGATTGTGAACGGCAACAGACAACACTTTCTTAGCATGTTCCTGACCGACAACATATTCGCTAAGCCGTGTAACAACTTCACGCGGAGACGGAACTTTTGAGAGCGGTTTCGTACCCGAACCATAACGCCGACGCCGTTCCTGAGTTAAAATCGTTTGACATAAATCAATACATTCGCCGCAAATATAAACGTCGCCCGGACCTTCGACCAGCGGTCCTACATCACGGTAACTTTTATGACAGAAGGAACAAAACGCATTTTTCTTATTTGTTCCGTTGTTTCCTTTATTCAAATTGGAATCTCGCCCGGATGACATGGATTCGCCTTTCTTTGCTTGAGGTTTATGTTTCCGAAAGTTCAAGGGTGTCTGTCTTTCAACGTGATTACCGGCTCCGTAAACCGGTTAAACAAAAATTTCTCACGTTGAAACGATGCTGTCCGAATCCTTGGAAACTTTTTTGTCATCCTTGGCTTTACGATTAGCAAAAAAATATTTTTAGTCCAAACAATCTTAGTTCAAACAATTTCGTAATCCAATCGTTCTTTTATTACGAAAAAAAAAGAAAGGTGTTTATATCTTGTATGATTTTTATCGGGTTTAATAAAACAATTTTGATAAACAATTTATTAGTCGCATACCGTGTTGTCATTCCCTTCGTTACCGCAATGACCCGCAATTTGTGTTTCTTCGCTATTATCCCCAAAATCCGAATCATTTAAAAAATCCTCAGAATCATTATTTTGCGTGTTTGTTGTTTTCCGGGCAATCAAAACTACCGGATCGATCAAATTTCGTGTCTTATTTTTTTCTTCATTAACAATTTGGACGGCGAGTTGTTTCTTAATAATTCGGAATTCTGATTCGGAGAGTTTGCCTTGTGATTTCAATTCGCGAAAATTATTGAGGTGATCTTCCGTGTTAAGTTCCTTTTGTACCGATTTCTCATGTAATAATCTCACAATATAAATTGCGACTGCTATTAAAATCGCTAAGATTGTGAAAAAAATTACGAGTTGAATAATTTCTGTAGAAAACACTTTCGGCATAGTTTTATTTTCGCTAAAATGCCGTTGTTTAGGCGCTGTTTCCAATCAATTCCTTTCTGCTATAATATAACACTCATTTAGGGCATCGGCAACTAAAATATAAAAGATTTTACCGGATTACCGGCTATGAAATTTCCGATTGTACAAATTCCGCTTATTTTTTTTGTTTTTTCCATTCTTTCTATGGATTCTGTAATTCCGCAATTATTAGGTCAGGAAGGGCAGTTATATTCCGGTGTTTTGCCCCAAAATTCGGAAGTGTTTGAGGGAGTTCAAGCGGCAATGAAAGGGGAGAATGAAGTTGCCGAAAAATATTTCGCCGAAGCCATGAAAAAACAACCGGGCAGTCGTCCGGGCGGAGTGAATGCGGCGATGGCGTTTCTTGATCCTTCGTTGGAGTTTAAGTCTTTTGATAAAACACGGTTCTGGCTCGAAAAGACGGCGGAGAATTTTCCCGATGATCCTGAAGCGTTCTTACTTCTTGCGGACATTGCGCTTTCCGAGACGCGTTATCTTGAATGTTCTATGTTGAGCAAACACGCGTTAAGTCTTGTCGAAAAATTTTCCGTAAATCCGCAACGTCAACATTCATTGCGGGTTTACGGGGAAAAACTTCTTGCGGATGTTGCGGAACACCGAAAATATTGGAATGAAGCGGTTAAGCAGTTGACCAAATTGCACGAATTGGAACCGAAAAACGCCGAATATCTTTATCGTCTTGGTTTGGTGCAATTCCGGCTTGGTCAAAAGGACGAAGCGGTTAAAATTCTTTCCCAAGCGGAATCTCTGGATAGTAAACTACTTCCGGCGTTGATTCTTCTTGCCCAACTATCGGAGCAACTCGGAAAAAACGACGAAGCCGCTCAATATCTTGCCGAAGCGATTGAGAAAAACGGGGACAATCCGCGGGTTCTTATTGCGGCTGCCGATTTGGAACTGATTTGGAATCATCTGGACAAGGTCAAAATGTTTGCCGAAAAAGCCCATAAACTCGATCCTAATTCGTCGGATGCGGTAATCACACTGGGGATTGTCGATTTGTATGCAGAAGATTATAAAGAAGCGGAAGAGAAATTTATGAAAATTACGGAAGTGCAGCCGAACAACTCCGAAGCAATGATCGGTTTATCTCTTGCTCTTTGCGAACAAAACGACGCCCGTCAATTACGGCGTGCTTTTACGGTTGCGAAACGAAACGCCGATCAAAATCCGTATTCCGTTGATGCGCAAACCGCATTGGCTTGGGTGTTGATTCAGGCGAATTCACTGGATGAGGCGGAAAAAATTCTGATGCGGTATTTTAACGCCAATGAATTAAATTCGTTGGGTGCTTATTATCTTGCGGTTATTTTTTCAAAGCAAAACCGCAAAGAGGAAGCAATATTGTTTCTAAAAACAGCGTTGGAGGAAAACATTAATTTTCCGAAACGTACAGCCGCTGAAAAATTACTGAAAACTCTTACGGAATAAATCTTTTAGGAAGTGTCTTGTTTCTTTGTATCTATTCAGTCCTTTGTTGAGTAATTACGCAAGACAAACCTTAAAATTTGACTGAATTGCATTATTTTGCAGCAATTTTGGGTGAATTTGTATCTTTTTTGAACATTTAGGCGGGCAAAATGCGGAAAATGGAGTTCTCCAATTAGCGTTTGGAGTTCTCCAATTGGCGTTTGGAGTTCTCCAATTAGTGTTTGGAGTTCTCCAATTGACGTTTGGAGTTCTCCAATTGACGTTTGGAGTTCTCCAATTAGTGTTTGGAGTTCTCCAATTGACGTTTGGGGGTCTCCAATTAGTGTTTGGAGTTCTCCAATTGGTCGTTGGAGTTCTCCAATTGGCGTTTGGAGTTCTCCAATTGGCGTTTGGAGTTCTCCAATTAGCGTTTGGAGTTCTCCAATTTTCGATATTTTCGGGGTTCGTGGTTGGTTTTCTGTAATTTT
>JAITQV010000696.1 GCA_031288765.1 Planctomycetaceae bacterium | reverse complement strand
GAAATTACCTCTTATTTTTAATAGGGAACCACTAAAAATTATTCGTAAGTTCTTATTTTTAACAACAAAACTAATTTTTTAAGATGTCTCTATTAAAAAAAGAGATAATTTCCTACCGTTCAAAGTATAACAAATAGGTTATCAAATAGCCATTCTAATCTCTTTCACTGGAAAATAAAAGCCTCCAGGATTTTGAACACTCTACCTTGCGGGGTTAAGATTTAGGGTTAATATTGAAAACAAATGACCGAAAAGAGACGATTATTTTGTTTGGATTGTTTTTTAACGCGAAAAAGCACAGAACTATAACTTCCACATTATTCCGCGAAATTTCAACGCGTTCCGCATTAAAAAACAAAATACCGAATACTTGCAAAAACAAAAGGTATTTTAGAGATTCCCTTTTATCGAAAACTCCCATGTGCCGGAACATGTTGCAATACTTAGGAGGTATTCTTTGAACGGAAACCCGCCAGCCGATCACAAACAACCAACCCCCCAACCACCGCCTTCCCAACCGGTTGAAACAATTCCGGCTGAGACAATTCCGGCTGAGACGGTTCCGGTAAATCCGGCGGCAGTGGTTATTATTACGGATCAGCCAAAACGGAAAAAAACAACCAACCTTCAAAAAACAAAAACAAAGCCGTCTTATGAACCTCAAAACTTGTTTTCCGATGAGACGGCGATTTTTTTACTTCGTCTCATCAAAGGAAAAGATAAACTTCCTCAAAAAATTGTTTTTTCCCAAAAAACGGCTTTTCCCCAACGAGTCAAACGGTTGGATGTTGTTGGCGAAGAGCGGCAACAACCGGAAAAACAACAGGATATTCAGGAAGAATTGGCGGCGGCGATTCGTGAGATTCTTTTACCTTGGCTTTGGAGTTTTCTTTTCCACGTCTGTTTATTTATTTTCCTTGCTTTTCTTTTTTTCCAGAAAAACCCGAAGGATTCGCTAACGATTATCTCCGGTATTGACGAGATTCCTGTGAATTTTATTCGGGATTTTCCGTTTGGGTCGGAATCATCGTTGGCTGAGGTTCCGACACTTATAGTTCCGCAGGAATTACCGCCGGTTGAAATGCCGAAGGCTGTACCGTTGAAAGTGGAAACGGTTAATGAGAATGAGTCGGTGCCGGTAACAGAGACGTTGCCGGAAATTCCGACCGGATTTAGTTTGGCGAGCCGTGAAATCGGCAGCCGTGCGAATATTTTGGGCAAGGGCGGAGGCAACAGCCAAACGGATGAATCGGTTATTTCGGCGCTTCGTTGGTTGGTTCGGGTTCAGATGCCGAATGGTTCCTGGTCTCTTGCGGGACCTTATCGTGATGCCGCCCCGCGAAACCGTGACAACCGGAACGCCGCAACAGCAATGGCATTATTGGCATTTCAGGGTTATGGAGTAACTCCCGATGCAAAACATCCGCAATTGATTGAATTTAGCAAATCGGTTCGGACGGGGTGGGACTGGCTTTTTTTGCAGCAAAATCCTGAGGACGGATGTTTTTTTCGGGAGGGGTCGGCTCATTATGAACACCGTTTTTATACACATGGACTTTGTACGATTGCGCTTTGTGAACGGTTGGCGATGACGGGCGATCAGACGCTTCGGGAACCGGCACAACGGGCAATTGATTATTGTTTGAAGTATCAGAGTGTGGAGGGGGGATGGCGTTATCGGGCGGATCGTTTTGGATCGGGTTCGGATGTTTCTGTTACTGGCTGGATTGTATTGGCGTTACGAAACGGTGAGGCGGCGGGGGTATCGGTTCCTCCCGAAACATACCGAAACATTATGAAATTTCTTGATTCGGTTGGGCGTGACAACGGCAGTCAATACATTTATCGGGAGCAAGAGCCGGAATTTCGGATATCAATGACGGCGGAGGCGTTGCTTTGCCGTGAATTACTGGGTTGGAAGCGGAATGACCAACGTCTTGAGCAAGGGATTCGGATTCTTATCAGACCGGAACACCAACCGACGTTTGAGGATCATTACAAGCGGGATGCGTATTATTGGTTTTATGCAACACAGGCGTTGTATCATTTTGGCGGTGAGTCGTGGAAAATCTGGAACAACCGGATGCGTGAACTGCTTGTGGAACATCAGGAAAAACAAGGTGCCAATGCCGGAAGTTGGAATCCGAATCTTCCCGTGCAAGACAAATGGGGAACACACTATGGACGTCTTTACACAACATGTTTATTAATTTACATTCTCGAAGTTTATTACAGAAACTCCGGGATTTACATGACAACGGATTGAGGTTTTGTTGGTTGGGAAATTTTCTTGGAATTTCATGTAAACGCCGGATTGTTTTCTTCTGAAAAGTCAGTTTGGCAACATGGTTTTCCGGCGGCAACACGGGAATTTTTTTTAAGAAAATCTAAGAAGATATGAAAAAATCCGAAAAATTGAATATTCCCCCTTGTAGATTTTTGGGTGTCGGGTTAAAATGGGTGTTATTGAATTTGCAACCGGTTTTGTTTTTGCCAAGCGTTTTTTGGTGAACGGTTGCAGGGAAATTCAATATTAACCTTGTAATATCAAAAGGAGATTTACAATGGAAAATTTTGTGAGATGTTTGATTGTGTTTTTGGGAAGATTTTTGTGGAATTTTTTTGAGAAAATTCCAATGTTAAAATGGGAAAGCCTGGTAAACCAGGGGGGGGGGGGCAGGATTAGGTAGAGAGTTAAGAAAGGAAAACGCCACGTGTTGGTTTTCCCAAATCTTTTCTACTAAACACTCAACTCTTGTGCGTTCTGCACTGTTCGGCTTTACATTGGTCGAACTTCTTGTGGTCATTGCGATTATCGGAGTGTTAATCGCTCTGTTGTTGCCTGCCGTTCAAGCGGCTCGAGAAGCCGCAAGACGTTCACAGTGTACCAACCATCTCAAGCAATTTGGTTTGGGGGTTCACAATTTTGTCAGTGCTAAAAACAATTTCTTGCCGCCACTGATCATTCATGAATCACGTCCCAGCATCATGGTTCTCCTGATGCCTTATTATGAACAAACTGCATTGTACGACAAAATCATGCAGTATGGACAGGCAAAGGCTCTCATCCATGATCCGTCCGGAGCACAAAATACCGGTAATATCTATGAACTTTACCGGAAGTGGTGGGATGCTTTGACACAGGAAGAACAAGAACAATTTGGTTCCATTCCAATATGGAAATGTCCTTCGCGGCGAAGCGGTATTCAGATCACGAACGATGCCGACCCGGTTGGAAGTGCGTATGCAATGGCTGCTGGTCCCGTAACTGATTACTGTGCCGTTGCTCTTCATATTAATGCGATAGATGATCCCACAAATCCCGGCGCCCATTGGACCAATTGTTTTATGTCCAACGATGCCAGCCACATTAATAACCAACTTGGTCCCTTCCGTGTGTCAATCTACGTAGGTGATGTTAATACAAATTATCCTCGCGATCCCATTGCTTATTGGGTGGATGGCGCCAGTAATCAGATTATTTTTGGTGAAGCCCATCTTCCGGAAAATCGTATGAATATTTGTAAATCTACAATATGGGCAACTCAGACGGATTGTAGTGCGTTGACGGCACATGGAGCTTCTCGCGGATTTGTTCGTCCGGTTCATCCCGCTTATCGTCTGGCACGCGGACCGCAAGATTACACCGGTGATGCCAATGAGGAATCGCCTATTAGCGGTTACAGTTTTGGAAGTTCTCATCTTGGTGTCTGCCATTTTTTGATCGGTGATGGTTCTGTTCGGGCATTTAGTACGACAACTCCCATGAGTTCCGTTCTTGTTCCGCTTGCCAATACCAGCGATGGTAAATCAGTATCAATACCATAACGGATTGATTTTATACCGTAAGTCTGTTTTTGTGATTTCTTTCAAAAGGAGTTTTTAGTAATGCGCTTAATATTGATTAATTTTGTTGTGATTTTACTTGTGTTGATAATCGGTTGTTCCGGAAAGACACAAGTTTCGGGAAAAGTAACCTTTGATGACGGTTCTCCGCTCACAACGGGAGAAGTCCGGTTTGAATCTGCCGGTTTTCTTGCAAGCGGAAAAATTCAATCCGACGGCACTTATCGACTTGGTTCTGTTACTAAATCGGATGGTGTTCCCAAAGGTTCTTATAAAGTTTCAATTTTTGCGATGGACGAATCCGGTATCCTACCGGGAATGTTACCCGGCGACGCACCGGTTCCCCAATCGCTTGTTGCACAGAAATATCGTTCCGGTGAAACCAGCGGACTCGTTTGTGAAGTCAATGATTCTACTACTTTCGATGTTACTGTTGAAAAACCAAAACAATAATTTTTTTGTTGTCGGGATAGTTCGTCCCGCCGGAATTTTTATTGCTACAACAAGTTTTCGATCTTTTTGCAGCGATAAGAGCATACCGGAAAACCGAACAGTTTTTACTAAGTTATTAACCGTTTAAACAATTGAGGTAAAATTATGATGATCAGAAAGAACAGAAGAATCGGGTTCACGCTTGTTGAACTCCTTGTGGTGATTGCGATTATCGGAGTGTTAATTGCGTTGTTGCTGCCTGCAATTCAAGCGGCAAGAGAGGCGGCACGGCGTATGCAATGCTCCAATCAATTGAAACAAATTACTCTTGCCCTTCACAATTACCATGACACGCGCGGAGCGTTTCCGGCTGGAAACAGTCGGATTGTTCATGTTGAAGGGACAACACTCAATGAGTGTAACGTTTATACACCTCTGTTGATGTTGATGCCGTTTTATGAGCATCAAGCCGTCTATGAAGAGGCAACCAACTGTCCGAATGCGGGAAAAGATCCAGAAGAAAGTGCTGGTGCGCCGTGGGGTGATCGGAACATCGCGGCAATCATTTGCCCTTCCGAAGCCAATGCATGGAATGCTTTTGGACGTGTTTCATTTGTTTATTCCCTTGGCGATTGGGCGGATAAAAACTGGGAAAGTACAACGACAATTTATAATAATCGCGGCGTGTTTACACGAGGCGGCGGAACCAATTACAAAGATCCCGATTTCCATAATGTCTGGCGCAACATGGAAAGTATTACTGATGGAACCAGTAAAACGATTGTTTTTTCGGAACGTTGTGTCTCTTCCCGACGTAACACTATTCGCGGAGCTTATAAATTAAACGTAACCGGTATTGATGATACCAGTGGTGCCGGTACAGCGGTAACTCCCAAAAGTTGTATGGATGTTCGTGAAGGTAATGGTTATGTTACAACCGGTGGTGGTATTCAAAAAGACGCCCATTTTGGTACGCGTTGGGCAGATGGTCGAGGACCTTCAAGTTTTTCAACGATTTTACCTCCCAATTCACCGAGTTGTTCCGGTATCGGTTTGAGTTATGACGCCCGCATGTTGGTTTCCGCTTCAAGTTACCATACGGCAGGTGTTAATGTATCACTTGCAGATGGGTCAGTTCAGTTTGTTTCTGAAACTATTGACTCCGGAACTATCACCGCAACCACAACTCCGCGTGCTGATGGAGAATCACCGTTTGGAGTTTGGGGAGCATTAGGTTCGATCAATGGCAGCGAATCCAAAGCCCCTTAAACCCACAATCCTTAATAGTAAAAAAGTAAGGGTGGGTGAAAACCCTTCGGTAAAGGGTTTTATCCCACCGCCACAAGGTGGGGGTGAAAAATCTTTCGCTCCTGCCAATCAGCAAAATCCTGCTCTTTGAGCCGGAAAAACTCTCGAGAGATGAAAATTATCTCTCGAGAGATGAAA
>JAITQV010000602.1 GCA_031288765.1 Planctomycetaceae bacterium | reverse complement strand
ATCAAACGCCACAAGGATATATTCGGTGTTCCGATAGAGACATTATCTGCGGACATGGGTTTTCGTATCAATTCCGATGCAATGGCGGCGTTGGCAAAAGAGGTGAAATATTTGGCGGTACCGAAACGTCTGAGTGATTTAAGCGATGTCGTCATGGCATCGTATCAATGTTTTCGTGCGGGAATAGAAGGCACGATTTCGTGCTTAAAACGCGTTTATCGTCTCTCTCGGTGTTGTTTTCGGGGATTTAAGGGATTTTGCCGGGGGGTAAGCAGTGCGATATTCTGTCACAATCTTGTTCTCATGGCGGCAAAACCTAAGAAGGTTAAAGCAAAATAATCGAAACAACGAAAATTTACTCCAAAAATCTCCACACTGCGATAAAGGTACGGTTTCAGTGTACTCAAAAGCTCTTAAAAACTGTTTTTTTGACAAAAATTACAAATATCTGCCCGCGCTCTCGACAATTATTAACGTAATTAAAAATAAATCTTCCGTTTTTCACCTCTTTTTCAACAGGAACTAATTATTTAATTCCTTATGATTTTGTACATTGATAAGGCAGACACTGAAGAATTCACATATATTTTAGAGGAGCTTCTTGTATGATTATTAAAGTATTTTGCGCCGTGGTAATTCATAACTTGTTTAGAATTAAGATTTTAACATCACTTTTTGTTCCTGGTGAACACTAAGTTTTTGGAGCGTGAACCGGGTCATGAACAGCCTCTTATATGTTTTCATAAGTCTTTGTAATATAAAGACTTATATTGACTTTGCGTGAGATAGGCGACCTTTCGCCGAACGGTTGCTTGCCGATAGGCAATTAAAACAACCAAAATGACATAAATTTTATGTCGGCGTTAGCCGACCTTTGTATATGTGGTAGGGGCGAAAAATCTTTCGCTCCTACCACATGTAGATTTAATACGTTGCGGTAATCTGATTTCCGTAGGAAATTCCGATAAATAAAAAATGGGGGATATTTTTTTAAACTCCGGTAAAATTCAACTACCCCCTAGTTGTACGCCGATTGATCTTTGTGTATATTTTGTATTGTTGAATTTGCAATCGGTTTATTTACGCCATGCTGTTTATGGTGAACGGTTGCATGGAATTCAATAAAAACCATGTAAGATCAGGAGTCTCACAATGGAAAACTTTGTAAAATGCTTGATTGTGTTTTTTGAGAATTTTTGGGCAAAAATTCCAATGTTAAAATGGGAAAGCCTGGTAAACCAGGGGGGGGGGGCAGGATTAGGTAGAGAGTTAAGAAAGGAAAACATAACGTGTTGGTTTTCCAAATTCTTCTCCACTAAACACTCAACTCTTTCCCGTTCTTCACTGTTCGGCTTTACGTTGGTCGAACTTCTTGTGGTCATTGCAATTATCGGAGTGTTAATTGCGTTGTTGTTACCGGCGGTTCAAGCAGCGAGAGAAGCGGCACGACGAATGAAGTGTACGAACAACTTCAAACAAATCGGTATTGCATTACACAACCATCACGACACGCATGGAAGTCTTCCGGCATCACGTGATGCATTACCTATTGAAACCACCAGCGGCGGTAAACATTACCAGGTAGGTCCCGATGTTTTCTTACTCCCATTCAATGAACAGCAAGCCGCTTGGGACGGTATTATGAGTTTGAACAAAAATTGTACCGATGTTGCTGTTTGGGGTGCGCCGTCTCAGTTTTTAACTGGACCGTTTTCGACTTATTGCTGTCCTTCAGACCCGGAAGCGCAAGGACCAGGCGGATATGTTTCTTCTTGGGCTGGACGCGGTACCTCACGTACAAGTATCCGTTATTGCATGGGAGATGGAATGTGGAATGTCTGGGAAGATTACAACGCTGCCGCTATCAATAATCCCCGTGTTTATACTCGCGGCATGTTTCATACCCGTCATCACAAATCGCTTGAATGGGTTACGGACGGCACCAGTAATACTGTCGCTGCCGGAGAACGAGTCGTTGCCGATACCAAAGGCAATGGTGCTACAACACTTGTAACAACAACCAACAAAGTTAAATCGGGAGTTGTTCGGGCAAACGCAACCACTAATCTTTACACCGGTAACACTCCGGTTCCCGCGAATTGCCTCAATAATGCCCGTGATCCAATGGATCGAACAATTATTCGTGATCCCGGTAACAGCTGGGGCGGACAGATTTTCGGTGATGGTCGTCCGGTAAATGGAATGTTCCATACCGCTCTTCCGCCAAATTCGCCTTCTTGCGGTTATAACGTTGTCGGCGGCGGTGACGGTTGGGCATTGCTTACCGCATCAAGTGAACATTCCGGCGGTGCGAATTTCGTTTATGTGGATGGTTCCGTCCATTTTATTTCCGAAACAATTGACTGTGGAAATTTGAACGGCGCCCAAGGAGGAACCCATGAAGGTAGCGGAACTCAACCGGTTGCTTCCGGTGAAAGTAATTACGGTGTTTGGGGGGCGTTAGGAACTCCACAAGGCGGAGAATCCAAATCACCTTAACAAAATTAACCTTTGATCCAAAAACATTAAAACCATAACATGAAAAATTACAATTTTACATTATTTTCATGTTATGGTTTCAACTTCACTTTAACAATTATAACTATTATGACTTTCAACAAAAAAAACGCGATATTTATTTTTCTTTTGACTTTGGGACTTTTTGCCGGTTGCGGCGGTCCTTTGAAACCGGACGGTTTACCGGCATTGTATCCGGTAACTCTTGTTGTTACTCAGGAGGGTAAACCTGTTGCCGATATGATTATTTCTCTGCGATCAACTGATCCGGCAGTAACTTGGGCAATCGGTTGCCGAACCGATGAAAACGGTCATGCTCCGGTTAGAACACATGGTGAATTTACCGGTGCACCGCTTGGAAAGTATAAAGTCGTTCTTGCCAAGCAGGAAAATGAAGGTTATGAGGAATATGTTGCAGCAAAAAATCGTTATGATGAAAAAGCTGCGGCAAAAATTGATGTCAAATTTTTTTCCTGCGTTGAAGAAAAATACAACGATCCCGAAACAACCCCCATCGAAATTGAAATTACACCTCAATCAAAGGTTATCAAAATTGATGCCGGTCCTTCGGTTCGAATTCCGCAAACCTTTATGAGATAACAAAACTTGACATTGATCCCGACACCAAAGAATTGCCTTTGGATGCCGGAAAAACCGTCAAAATCCGAATTGACTAAAAGTTGCCAAAGTTTCGTAACTTTGTAACTTCGCCACTTCGTAACAATTCACCGTTCGGTATTGCGGGCGGTGGGTTTGTTCCTATAATTGTGTCCCATACCATAACCGAATTTAAGAACAACCTTTTACACAAGGAAAATTGCCAATGAAACC
>JAITQV010000705.1 GCA_031288765.1 Planctomycetaceae bacterium | reverse complement strand
CATTTTACTTTCGGGGTTCTTTGTTTTGCTACGAATATTTGATTTTCTGGAATCGTGCAACTACGACATCGACAAGATCAAAGAAATTCGCAACATGATTCGGCGGGTTATCCCTCCTTAGGTAGTTGTAGGAAATACGGACTGCTCCGTAAATAATTCTACAAAATTCTAATAAATTGCAACACAATCTTTCGTGTTACAACACGAAGAGGGTACGCAAAAAAACAAAAAAAGTTATCTCAAATACAAGACGAGACCCAATTTTCGTTTATTCCGCTTTTATTTTCTTCCCATTTTGTGCCGAAATTCCCAATTCCAAAATAATTCTGTCCTGAAACATCACACAAACAAAAAATATCCCCCAAACCCAACTTCCTCCCCCAAAAAATGTGTAGATACTTTTGATCCGCGGCAAAGGGGCATGAATCCGCGGTAAACGGAGGCGAAATTTGTTAATAGTGCCGCAAGCGAAATTCCTACCGCAACGGCAATGATTCCGCTTGCGAACTATCCACTATAAACTATTAACTAATTATGTTGTGGTCTGGTGATTCCGGTTATCTATGGTATCATAGTAAAGGGTTTGAATAATTTTTAAACACGGATTCTGTAGGTGATATGTTTACGATCCAATGCACAACCTGTAATGCAAAACTCATTGTCAAAAATGAAGAGTTGATTGGTCAGATTTTCGCATGTCCTAAATGCGGCAGTATGGTTCTTGTTCAGCAACCCGATGAAATTGCCGTATCACCCCCCTTCAAAAAATTTCCCGATATTCTGACAAGTGAAACGGCGTCAGGAATTATCAACCCGACGCCCGAACACTCGGAAAAACCGCTTCCTCCGGTATTGCCGTCGCCGCCGCCCAACACTCTTTCCGACTCAGAACTCCAAACACGAAAAATATTGCTCAGTGTTTTGGCGGTTCTTTTCCTTATTCTTATTACTGCTGCCGGCGTTTTGATGATGGTTCAAGGCAACCGTTTAAACCAAATTCCGACAGAACAATCCGATATTCCGATTGACGGTTCTAAAACGCCCGAACCTTCTCCCGATCCGGCTATTCCGGCGGAAGTTGTTGCGCCGCAGAAAAATATTCCAAAAAATATCACCGAAAATGCCGCAGACAGTATTACTGACAGTATTATTGACAGTATTATTGAAAATACTATTGACAATGCCGTCGGCAGTATTACTGAAAATACACCGACCAATATTTCGGAAAAATTACCGGAAACGGCAACTCCCGCGACAACTGAAAAAGTTCCGTCTGTTACTCCGGTAACTCCGGCAAATGATACAACGGTTGCCGGAGTTACCGTTGAAACCGAAGAAAACGAAAGCAACCGGCTTGCGGAATTGCTTGCCCAAACGCCGAAAGAACCCCAACCGGAAATCCGGTCAACAACCGATTTATTATCCGATATTGAAAAGAAAATGCCGGGGCTTATTCAGCCGTCGCCAATCCTTTCGATAGATATTACGGCACGGCTTGCGGTTCCGCTTACCGGACTTAAACTCGATAACACGCCGTTGTTTTATGCGGTTCGTTTGCTCTCCGACCTGACCGAAATCCCGATAACATTTGATATTGACGAGATGCGTCCGCGTGGAATCCGGGTTGATGTTCCTTTGACCGCTCAGTTTGACACCGGAACCGTAAGCGAAATTTTGACGAAAATTCTTGCAAATTATGAACTGGAACCGGTTGTTGAAGACCGGCAAATCCTGATTACCGTTTCACCGGAACGCCGTAACACCCCTTCCGAACGAACTTTTGATATTGCCGACTTGGTTGAAAACACAAAAAATACCCCCGAACCCCTAACACCGGAACATCTCGCCGAAATTCTAAAACGATTGGTTGATCCGGCGAATGATTCTTTTATCCGAATTGCGGGAAATTCGTTGACGGTTCAAAGCCGGTTCCGGCTGTTGGATGAGACGTTGCGGGTGTTGGAGCAGTTGCGTGTTATTCGGAATTTGCCGCAGCAAACGGAAGTTGTTGAAAAATTTTTGGCTCCCGAAGCGTTTGGCTGGGACATGGTGATGACTCCAATGACTCTGAATTACTATCAGCCGACCACGTTGTCCCATATCCTTTCGCAACTGGAATCGGCGGCAAAACTTCATATTCTTGTTGATCATAAGGCGTTGCATCGGATGTTGAGTCCGCTGCAACCGATGAAGGCAACGGTTCAATGTAATCGCGGAACAGTCCATGAGGCTTTGGAAAAATTGCTTGCGTCGGTTGACGGGGCGCCGCTGACGTACCGGATTGTCGATTACGATACCCTTGAAATCACCACAACCGATTCCGCTCGGCAACCCGAAAAAATGAGTATTGAAGTTCATCGTTTTGTTACGGCAACCGGCGAAACTCAGGAAGAACTTGTTCGGACAATTCGTTCGGCGTTGGAGCCGGATTCGTGGCGATTGCCGGACGATCCCGAAACAGTGGGGCGGGGCGACATTATTATTGATCGTGTTTCCGGTTGCTTGTTAATCCGCCAAAGCCAACCTGTTCAACGTCAAATTCGTCTTTGGCTCGGAAATAAACAATCGCAAGAAGAAGAATCACCGGAATAACCGTACCTGCCCAAAATACCTGTTTGTTGAAACATAGTGTCTATTCAGTGTATTTATTCAGTCAGCTCGGCAACCTTATGTGAATAGTGAATAATTCGCAAGCGGAATTATTGCCGTTAGGCGGGAAATCCGCTTGCGTCCTCCAATATTAACTATTCACTATAAACTTTTAACTACAAGGTTGCCTATCTCATAATTACAAACTCATCAACAAAAATTCCGCCGTAATACAACCTTATTTTTTCGTAAATTTCGTGTCTTCCGTGTCCAAAAAAATATTAGCGGGAATTTTAAACACGGAAGACGCGGATATTGCACGGAATTACGCGAAAGCAAAAAAAAATGTTGCGCACCTTTCTG
>JAITQV010000518.1 GCA_031288765.1 Planctomycetaceae bacterium | reverse complement strand
CCATTCCGAACAGAGAAGTTAAGCTCATCAGCGCCGATGGTACTGCGTAAGCGGGAGAGTAGGTCGCCGCCTCCCTCATATCAACACTCTCAGTATTCGTACTGAGGGTGTTTTTTTATTAATAATATTAATAATTAACAATTGTCAATGAAGAAACGCAAGTTTGACGCGGTCAATTATTCTGTCGCAAATCATTCTTTGTCCGGTAGGCAAGGTGTTTTTTATAGTCGGAAATGAAAATAAAATGTTCAGAACACTTGACCTTGTCGCAAACTAAAATGTCGTAGCCTAACCTCATTTCCACCTAATTTTAATAACTGAACGACATCAGTAACAGAGGTAATAACAATAAACAAACCTCATTAACCTAATTAAATGCTATGAAGTTAATAAGGTTAATGAGGTTTGTGGGTGTGTGTTGCGTGCGTGTTACTTAGGTAGTTTTGTTTGGGAAAATCAGGTAAAAATGAGGTTTGTTGTAATCCGCAAAATATACGACCTTTTCAATTTTCGATATTGTCTTTGTTATTTATTAAGAGAATGTTTGCGAAAGTACACGAAAAATGTGTGCTTTCGCAAACATTTTATTGTCGGTTACAGGAGGTTCTGGAACGTTTTCCTGCAACCACAGGTGTTTTCAGTAAAAAACGATATGAATACAAACAAAGTTGTATTTTTGCAGGCGGAAATAAGAACAAAATGTTTGCGAAACTTCTCATATTTTGAGAAGTTTCGCAGACAAAATGATTCAATGATAAAAAAAAACGATGTGCGTAGAAAAAATTACAAAATACCTGCGAAAGTATATGAAAAACATGTATTTTTGCAGTCGGAAATAAAAATAAAATGTTTGCGAAAGTCCCAAGAAAACTAGTACTTTCGCAAACAAAATATTTCAACGATGAAAGAAAACGAAGTACGTAAAATTAAAGACTGGATTGATTATGGTTTACAACGCGGGAAATCCACTTTTTCCCGACAGGAACTTGTTACACAGTTTTCTCACATATCAGAGAATACGGTAAAAAGCAATTTGACATTGTTGATAAAAAAAGGTGAAGTTTCTCCTGTTTTTAAGGGTTTTTACTCGGTTATCCCAATTGGTTATGCGTTGATTGGCATTGTGCCTCCCGAATTTTATATTGATGACTTAATGAAATATCTTTCGCGTCCATATTATGTCAGTTTACTTAATGCGGCATCGTTTTATGGAGCGGCACACCAGAAACCGCAAGTATTTTCCGTAATTACTTCGTTGCCTGTTTTGCGAGATACAATAAAGAGAAACACCCGTATAATCTTTATTTCTACGCGCAGAACAATTCCGCAACAATGGTTAAAATCGTTCAAGGGTGAAAATGGCTATATTCAGGTTTCGTCGCCCGAACTTACTGCCGCCGATTTAATTACTTTTCAAAAAGAAATCGGAGGTCTAACCCGCGCTTGTACTGTCTTATACGAATTGATGGCGGTTGTAAAATTCGGCAAATTGGATAAAACATTTTTTGACTATGTACCGACTTCTACCATTCAACGTTTGGGATACTTGCTCGAAAATGATTTGGAACAACCAAAACAGGCGGATATTTTGTATTCAAAAGCCGAAACACATGGTTGTAAATTTCAGAAAATTCCTCTGAAATATAGCAAGTCAACAGAAAATTGCGAAGTGAACGCAAAGTGGAAAATAATTATTAATGAAACAATAGAAATCGATGAATTATAGTGATAATCTTTAAAGTAAAATTATGATACCGGAAAGAGCAATAAAAGAATGGTCGGAATTTCTTCCATGGAAAACAAAAGAGTATATCGAACAGGATTTGATAATCTGTCGCGCTATTGTTGCGTTGTATAATGGCGAATATCTGGCAGATCATTTGGCGCTTCGAGGCGGTACAACTTTAAACAAATTGTATCTGCATCCGCAACCGCGTTATTCCGAAGACATTGATTTGGTACAGATCGCATCAGAGCCGATCGCGACGACTATTGATGAAATTCGTAATGCGCTTTCGTTTCTCGGCAAGCCTGTGGTGAAGCAAAAGATACATAATAATACGCTAATTTTCAGGTTTACGAGCGAAGTACCGCCGGTGATACCCATTCGTTTGAAAGTGGAAATCAACACGCGGGAACATTTCAACGTGCTGGGATTGACGCAACACGAGTTTAGTGTGAATAATCAATGGTTTTCGGGCAGTTGCAAAGCTACGACCTATCATTTGGAAGAACTGTTGGGAACAAAACTCCGTGCATTATACCAACGCCGCAAGGGTCGCGATTTATACGACCTCTACAAAGCGCTGTCAACACAAACCGTTAATACGGAAAACCTGATAAAATGCTACCGTGAATACATCGGTTTTGCGGTGGACGCTCCTCCTTCGCGAAAAGAATATCTGCAAAACATGGATTTAAAAATAATTGATGATGAATTTTTGGGCGATACACAGATGCTGTTGCGTCCCGATGAAGTATATGACCCGCAGGAAGCATGGGTATTAGTAAGAAACAGTCTGATTGAAAAACTCTGAAAAAATGATAACACAAATTCAAACCATTTATCAGCAAACCATTGAGTTTGCCGCCCAACGGCACGGTGAGCAGAAAATTTCCGGTAACGGAATTCCTTATGTTGTACATTTAAGCAATGTCTGTATGGAAATATTGTTTACAACGCAGGAGACGGACAATTTTGATTTACCGTTGGCAGTACAGGTTGCTTTGTTGCACGACGTGTTGGAAGACACGCAGACACAGGAAGACGAACTGCTCAAACGTTTTGGACGGCAAGTTACGTCCGGTGTAAAAGCGTTGACCAAGAACGACGTTTTGCCGAAAGAAGAACGGATGCTTGATTCGTTGCGCCGGATAAAACAACAGCCGAAAGAGGTTTGGGCAGTGAAGTTGGCAGACCGAATCACGAACTTACAACCGCCGCCGCTTCATTGGAATCAGGCAAAAATCATTCAATACCGGGACGAAGCGCAAGTCATTTACGACGAACTCAAAGACGGTAACGCATATTTGGCGGAAAGATTGAAATCGGAAATAAGTAAATATGCAATCACTATTGTCCGGTAAAAAAAAAAAATAAAAAATAAAACGTGACAATTATGCGAAACAACTTGAAAATTATTTTTTGGGGGAATTTTTTTGACGTGAGGATTTTGCGATTGACAGGTTTTGGTTTATTGGTATAATTTCACCCATGCTTAATTTTTCATTTTTAAATTCAATATTTAGGAGACTAAATTATATTTTAAAAAATAAGTAGCCCGAACAAAAATTCGGGTGAAAAAAATAATCGAGTACGTCAACAACTGTTAAGTCGCTTCGGCGCACTGTAATTTTCTATTGACCAACCGGATTTCCGGATAGAAAATTACAAAGGATCAGTAAAGTTGCGTGTCTCCCGCTACGGGAGCGTCACGTATTGATCCTATGGGTATAATTCAGTATTGCATTTTAATACATGTAATGCACCACTTTGGTCGGTGGGAATGAACCTAATTTTGGTAGGCGTGTCGCTCCTGACAAAGAGTGACATTTCTGTTGCCGTTTCTCGGCTTAGTGTTTGTTTCCCAATTT
>JAITQV010000367.1 GCA_031288765.1 Planctomycetaceae bacterium | reverse complement strand
CTATTATTTCTAAATCATTAGCATTTACTTGTCTTATCATGAAATCATCCTCCACAAATGTCATATCATACATTTTTTTCTATGTCAATGTTTTTTTAACAAAAATTTCAGGCAAAATTTCGCATAACGTTCCGGCTGTTTACGACGTTTTTTCAATTAATTTTAAAGCCTTAAACTTACATGCACCCACACAGTCTCCGCATGAACTACATCGAAGATGATTTTTTACAACAATATGAGAACTGTTTTCTTCACTTGCCGATGCCAATACGTTACGACGACACATTTTTAAACAACGTTTACATCCTGTACAATTATCATCAATGACGTGAATGATTTTTCCGCGTCTGCGTACATGACGATAAATGCCGCCTGTAAACCAAAGTACAATTATTACACCGCCAATATATAATGCCGCATTCATGTAGATAACCCCCCTTTCTATATTTATTTGTTTCGGTTATATATCAATACCATTGTTGGGCAATAACGCAAAACAAATAATAGAACAAAGAAATATTAGAATCGATAATCGTAGCCGAAAGTTGCCGTAAATCCGCCTTGACCGCCTGCGCGGTCGGCAAAAATATCGCCTGTCAGATTCATGAAGAGCGATTTATTCCGAAGCGCGTTCAGATAGTAATTTCCGCCGCCGCGAATCGAAACAATATTTTGCCCTAATGTTGTTCCGTAAACGGTTGTTCCGCTTTTTACGCTTGGATAATAAACCTGAACTCTTGGCAACGATTGCCCGCCGATCATGTTTGCGTAGTCAATTCCCAGAAAGACTTCGCCCAGCGGCAAACGTTTTTCAACATCAATTCCGACACGAAAATAGAGTTGTGTTAGTGAAGTGTTTGAATAGGTACGGTATTCATTGGAGACTTTACTTTCGACTGCACCCTGTTGATCGGCGTATTCCAGATCGAACCCGAAATGAGGACGAACCAGATACGTGCCGAACAAAACCGGACGTCCCAATTCGATATTTGTTTCAAAGGAATCGCCGCGGTATTTTGCACGGTAAGTATATTTGGTATCGTTACGGTAGGACGTATAATTTTGAGTACCGCCGCCGAGATAACCTTTTAGTTCCCATAATCCGCAAATTCTTTTACCGAAATACAAACCGAGAAAACCGTCGGAAACATCAATTTTATCGCGTCCGTTTTTCAATTGGGGAATTTCCACTCCCGCCGTAACTCCAAGCGATAACCAATTTGCCGACAAGAAAGAATAACCGACCTGAAGCCCGAATGAATTAAGACGCCACGAATCATTGACGTGATAACTGCTTTCAAATTCCGAAGTGCGCCCGTAAAAATTACCCCAAATATGGCGAACTTTTGATGTTGTTGGTGCGGCTTGTCCGCGAACTTGATTTTGACGCCGGAATATTGACCGGAGACCGAGATAACGTCCGTTTTGAAGTTCATTATCAATTTGTTCAAAAGCGCGCCGGTTTACTTTTCGTTGCGCCAGAACGATTCCCATTGCCGTCGAATCGCTTAGCGGTCTGGGATCGCGCCGGTGATAGCCGGTAACATTAATACGGTTGGGCGTGGAATAATCGAGCGTAAAATCGTAAAACGGGCTTAATTCATTATCGACGGATGCGAAACCGGCGTTATTTTCGAGCATTCCGTAACGCAGTACCGTCCAACCGTCAATCACATCGGGGTAATGTTCCTGAGCCGCATCTTGTGCCGTAACAGGTTGGAAAACCGCGCCGGATAAATTGACGGTTCCTCTGATATTCAGGTAGGGCGAATCTTCTTCACGAATACCGAAATTCCATTGATAAACGGCGCCCTGTTTGAAATCCGCCGCATCGTCAATAATTCCCGAACCCGTTAAAACCGCGCCGGAATAAATTGTTACTTTTGACCGTGTTAATTCTCCGTCAACTTTGAATGTTCCTTCTTTGATTTTTGTTTCACCCCAATAATCGTTGTTTCCGGTTAATGTCAAAATTCCCGTACCGGTTTTGGTTAATCCGCCGCTGCCGTTGAGACGCGAAGTAATTGTCAAATCGTGCGGCGTGTCCAGAAGAAAGGAATGACCGCTTGCCGTTGTTATCGGAACGGAAAAATCCTGAACCGTCTGCAAATTCCGTAATGTTCCGCCTTCAAAAATGATTTGTCCGTTTCCGAGATTTTTTGTCTCGTAAAATTCCAATGTTCCCGTTTTAATCCGTGTTCCGCCGGAGTAGGAATTATTGCCCGAAAGAGTCATAATTCCCGTACCGTTTTTGACCAACGTACCGTTGCCGTCAATCACACCGGATTGATTCCAATCGTTTTGAACATCGAAAATCACGCCCTGACTTGTTGCCTGTACGCTTATTCCCGAAGTAGTTGCGGCGGCATTCAATGTGATAGGGCGTCCGTTGTCGATAGCGGCGGTGTTTTCAAAAACGGTTCCGTCGTCAAGAACGATTTTTCCCGAACCAATCGCATTTGTGGAAGCAATCGACAACGTTCCTTCTTTGATATGAGTCATGCCGTGATAACCGGCGGCTCCGGCAAGCGTTAATTTTCCGCGCCCCGTTTTCTCAATTCCCCCTTCACCGCTAATCGTCGAACCACGAGCAATTTTCAAATCCGTTTTCGTATCAAACCGGACATCATATCCGTATTCGGCGGCAATATTTTGTGTCAGAGCGGTTTCTTCTTTCGATGAGGAATCGGTTTGAAGAATACCGCCGGCAAACGTCAAATCACCGGTTCCAAGCACTTTACCGTTACTAACGCTAAGAGTTCCTTCTTCCAACCGTGTTCCGCCGGAATAATTGTTTCCGGTATTAGTCAATGTTACGGTTTCGGTGCCGGTTTTTTTAACTTGTCCTTCGCCGGAAATTTGCTGCTGATATTTATCATTGAAATTTAATGCCAATGTTGCATGAGGGTCAATCTGAACATCGCCTGTACCGGTTCCTTGAGCGTTGGTCAATAACAGAGTTCCTTCTTCGATTTTTGTTCCGCCTGTGTATTCATTGGCTTGAGCCAGTTCCAATATTCCCGGTCCGGCTTTAATCAATTTCTTTCCGTTTGCGGTTGTGTCCTTCAAAACCGTATCAACCTTAAAATAACCGGCTTGTCCGTTATACGGATCAATTGTAAATGTACCGTTGTCGTCGTTTGGATTAGTCTCATCCCATTTTAATGCAACAATACCGTGATATTGTTTATGATCATCCGAAAAACCCAATGTTGCCGTCATGTAGTCAACATCTAATGACATTTCAGGAGTGTGGCTAAAATCTCCGATGATAGCATTTTCCGAATCAAGAATAATAAAATCTTTCGTTGTTCCGATAATCCCGTTAATCCGAATATCGCTGTTGAATCCGATGTCAATATTTTTGGCGGTGATATTTGTTTCACCGACATTGGCGGTAACAGCGAGAATTGTTTTTTCTGCCAGTTCGACCGAACCGGTTGTTACAAAACCGGAATCAGCCCAAAATGTTCCTGATTGAATATTGAGATTGCCGGAATAATCCGCTGTTTTCCCCGAAAATTTCAACGTTTCGTCTTGACCCGCAAGATGAACATTCAAATCTCCGGTTCCGGTTACAATTCCTTTGATGACATTGTCCTTGCCGTAAACGTTCAAATTCAGTGTTTGATCCAGCCGCAAGGTCGTTCCGGCATCGGTTTGAAAATGGTGTGTTTCCAGAGTTACGGCATGGTTGGAATCAGCCCAATTGCCGATATT
>JAITQV010000345.1 GCA_031288765.1 Planctomycetaceae bacterium | reverse complement strand
AGTTGGTTGCTCAGGATGTTTATTGTTATAATGTTTATGTGGAGAAAAAATAAATGAGTTGATTAAAATTCTGTTAGATAAATGAAAACTTCGTAATTCTGTGTTACGGAGTTTTTTTTTGTACTTTGTCAAAAAATTTTGACAAAATCTAAAAAATATTCAAAAAATCTCAAATTCTTTAACACACAATTTTTTTATTGTGTTATAGTCTTTTACCTTTTAACGTTATCAATACTACTTTTTGGTTTATTTAGGAGAATATTCTATGGACGAATATACAACAGTTTTAGCGGAAATTGCTAATGCGAGTAATCTTGCAAGCTCTTTGATCAATAATACGGAGAAATCCGGCGATGGTAATAAACCGGTTAAGAACGCAGAAGAGGAACTTGTTGAAAAAGTTACCAATGCGATTTTAACAAAACTTTTCGCAGAAAAAGATGACAAGTCCGTTAAGAACACTGAAACGAAATTAGCGGAGAAAATTGTAAATGCGGTTTTAACAAAACTTGCGGAGAAGAATCAAAAACCGGTTGATAATGAAGATAATGATAAATCGGTTAAGAACGCGGAAGAGGAACTTGTTGAAAAAGTTACCAATGCGATTTTAACAAAACTTTCCGCAGAAAAAGACGACAAGCCGGTTAAGAATCGTAACGTGAAAAATACAGAGAAAGACGACAAGTCTGTTAAGAACGCAGAAGAAGAACTTGTTGAAAAAGTTACAAATGCGATTTTAACGAAACTTGCGGAGGAGAATAAAAAGCCGGTTGATAATGAAGATGATGACAAGCCTGTTAAGAACGCAGAAGAAGAACTTGTTGAAAAAGTTACAAATGCGGTTTTAACGAAACTTGCGGAGAAGAATCAAAAACCGGTTGATAATGAAGATGATGACAAGTCTGTTAAGAACGCGGAAGAGGAACTTGTTGAAAAAGTTACAAATGCGGTTTTAACGAAACTTGCGGAAGAGAATAAAAAGCCGGTTGATAATGAAGATGATGACAAGTCTGTTAAAAATACGGGCAAAGAAGACAAGTCCGTGAAAAATACCGAAGAGGATGATAAGGTTCAAAATCAGGGCGGTAACGATAAAGTTGTTTCCAATGAGCAATTGGAAATTCTTAAAGAGCTTGCGTTGGAAAAGCGGCGTTCTACGGACAAATTAATTGATGAAATCGTTATGAATAGTAACGGTGTGTACACCAAAGAAGAGCTTGCGGTGAAATCGCTTCCTGAAATACAAAAATTATACGAATTTCTTATGAAGGCGGTACAGACGCAATCCGTAACAAATAGTTCTGCTGTTTACGGTGATCAGGCTGCGTATGGAGATCAGATGATTATTGAAAATGCAGAAAGTATCGGATTGGATATTCCATCGACTTTTCCGGTGTCGGGTAATTAGTGGTTTTTGCAAAGTGTTATGAAAAAGCAAGAGTTAATTGAAAAAGTTGTTCAGAATGAAAATTCGGCATTTACGGAGTTGGATGAATCATCTTTGTCTGCAATGCCGGAGGATTTTTTGAAACGTTTGTATTTGTCGTTGGTGCCGCCTTCCCGTCAATCTGCTCCGGTGAAGGATACTGCGTTACAAACCGATGCCGTACAAAACACTGTTGCACAAAACGCTGTTCCTACTAAAGAGGACTTGGAAATATCGAAATTGAAAAGAGCCTTGTTGGAAGTGCAGGCTAAGTTGAATGCGCTTCGACATGAGGAAAAGGACGTTATTAAAACATTATCATCTTACGGTATTACAGTGAAATCTGTTTTCAATGAATCGGTGACAAATATAACAGAAGCGGATATTGAAGTTTTTGTTCATAATTCAAAGAATCCGATTGCTCAAATTATCAGAGAGGCTCTTGATACACGAAATCAACAGCGGCAGGTAATGGTTGAGGCAATAGTTATGAATAGTGGCGGGTTGTACACAGCAGAGGAACTTATGACAAAAACCAGTGAAGAATTAGACAAACTTTCACAATTATCTGCTCGTCGTATGCCGGATCCGGAGATGACTAATCCGCCGTTGAACTGGCAGGGTGCGGGAATTGCCGATATGTCTGTTACGAATTTAGGTGTGGATTACGGTTCCCCGTTGGCACTGCCAACTACTTGGGACGAGAAGTGAGATATGTTTTTAATTTTTATATAAGGAGAAAATTTGATGATAATCGATCAGAATACAATTACGCTGTTTAGTCAGAATGGATACCATGAAGAGTACACATTGGATCCGGCGGAGACCGGTCTTGTGTTGCCCGGTAGTGTTGTTGCAGTTAAATCTGTTTCCAATATTCAGAGCGACATGGTTAATGCCGCTGTGGTATCATCTCAGGCAAGTGCGAATTTAGCAGATGATCCAACGGATGCTCAGAAAGCGGCTGCTCTTAATGCAGCGGAATTATTGATTGTGAAAGAAAATGCTCTTGTGGGGGGCGGTATCAATCGACCTTCGATAGCGGGAGAAACAATTGTACTTGAACGTGCTGTTACCGGTGATCGTTATTTGGTTCGTGCTATTGTCGGCGATTACAAACAGGGAGACCTATTGTATTTAACACAAACGGCTAATGGTATTTATTTTACAAAAACTGTTGGTACGGGTGCTAATGCCGCTCCGGCGGTTCGGGCGATTGCCGCTGAGAACTTTTCGATCACAAATGATATAGTTGATTTGAAAGATGAGTCAAATCCTATTGGAACCGGTAAAAATGAGGTTCTGAACGGAAGCGTGGTAAATTTGTTACGTGTGCGCATTGCGTAACTTTTTATGACGTTGTATTGTTGGGAAATAAGGCAACGTCATTTGTTATTTTTTGTCAATAGCCGGCTGTTCAGCTCGTCAACCTGAAACGGCTGTTGATTTGTAACATTTCTACTCTAATGAAGGAGTTTATCGATGAGTAATTATGTAACGTCAACGGGGGTGAGTGTCGGGGATATTGCGGGCAGTGGAAATGTTACTTCTTTGCTGTTGCAAAATAATTTTGATCCTCGTTGTTGCCGTCCGTTTTTGATGAATGGTCGGTCTTATTTATCAAAACAGGTAGGTTTTGATGTAAAAACAGGGAAGCCGATTATTCAGAATGTTCCGACATACAATGCGGCGACACTTCGTCGTGAAGATTGGATTATGATTGATCGGGCGGTTGTTACGGCAGCCAGACCCCGACTTCGGTTTTTCAACGAACTTCGGTCTGCCGGTTTAAATGTTGATTTGCCGAATGCGCTCGGTAAAACGGTATGGCAGTATGAAAGACAATCCAATATTACCGGTGCAACGGTAAGCATGGATGGTATTCGGAAGGGTGATGCCGATAGACCGATGTACGATATGGAACAGATGCCTTTGCCGGTTATTCACAAAGATTTTTCTTTTTCGGCAAGACAAATTGCTGTTGCACGTAATTCCAATTCTCCGATTGATGCCTCCACTGCTGCGGCAGCTTCTCAACGTGTTGCGGAAGAAGTTGAAAAACTTGCGTTGGGTGTTGCGGAATCTTATACATTCGGCGGCGGTAAAGTTTACGGCTTGTTGAATTATCCAAGTCGATTGACAAGGGTTTTTACAAATCCATGGTACTCTAACGGAGAGCGTAACCCGAATTGGACGCCGGGTATTTTGCATAAAGAAATTCTTGCGTCTCGTAGAGCGTTGTCTGATAAACAACACTATGGACCGTTTGTGGTTTATGTTAGTTCTGATTTTGATGAAGTCTTGGATGACGATTACAATATCGGAACAGCGGGTGTTTCGTCCAGTATTACGTTACGGGAACGGTTAGGTAAGGTGGATGCGATTAAAGCAATCCGAACAAGTGAATTTCTCCCGAAGGGATCGCTTATTATGTTGGAGATGGATCAAAATACGATTCAAGCGATTACGGGTTTGGATGTAACTACAATTCAATGGCAAACCGAAGGCGGATTTGAAATTCACTTTAAGGTTTTGTGTATGTTGCTTCCGCGTTTGAAATCTGATTTTTATGGAAATTGCGGAATTATGCACGGTGCTTTGGCACCCGCGTCGGATTCCTCCGCATAGGCGTTTTTGGGATAGGGGGTAACATTATGTTACCCCCTTATTGGATTTTGTTTCTTTTTACTTATGTTTTATTATGTCTGAAAAAAACACTAAAAAAATGTACACGTTTACTGTTGTCGAAGGCGAACATCAGGGTTTTCAAAAGATTTATAAAAAAGGCGATACGTTTCAATCGGAATATCCGTTGGATACGATGTTTGTTGGCAAGTTTCTACGGGGGGCTGATGTTATTACAGTTGACGTAAGAAAGCCGGTGAACGGTCGTAACTTATTTGCGTTTGCGGATGCTGATGAGGTAACGGAACAATTTCCGTTAGCAAAAGAGCATGATCTGCGTGTATTTAAAGATGCGATGGGCGGTCATGTTATAACATCGGCAGCGGATACAAGCAGCGAACCGATGAATCTTGCATCTACGATTATGGGGTCGAAACCGGCTGTGAATAAATGGCTGGTTGAATATGCCAAACGTCAGGAACAGGATTAGACATAAAAAGCAGATGTTAAAATGTTTTTAGTATCTGTTTTTTGATTATTTTTGAGACAATATTTTGGACAGGGAAAAGATTATTTG
>JAITQV010000336.1 GCA_031288765.1 Planctomycetaceae bacterium | reverse complement strand
CATGGTTAATTTTCAGGATGAATGGAATAAACGAGCAAAATTATACAAAAGCGATATTACATGGATTGATGCATTCCTTCAACAGTTTAAAAGGGGATTTCTTAGCGATTGAATTTGAACCGCCGAAGGTTGAATTGATACCGATTTTCTTTTCCATTTTAACGGTTAAACGACGGGCATTTTCCGAACCGGACAACTGTTTTTCAAGACTCACAAGGAATTGTCTATTTTCGAAAACACGTCATTTGTATTTGCATACGCGTTATTCGTATTTAGCTACGAGTCATTCGTGTTCAAACACGCGTCGTCCGTCTCCAAATACAAATTTCCGTATTTAAACACAAATCGTCCGTAACTAAATACGAATTTTCTGTATTTAAAGACAAATCTCTCGTATCCTAATACAATTTATTCGTATTTAAATGCGAATTGTCCGTAATAACATCCGAATGATCCGTTTATTGGGGTGAGTGATTTATTTTTACGAACACGCGGTCAATAACCGATTGCGAGATAGCGGAATTTCTTTCTTTATGAAATAAATTGCTTTCTTTTATCTTACGGTTAATAATTCAAGAGGTCGGCAATCGTTCGCCAATCTTTTGATTAACAATTCAAGAGGTAGGCAACCATTCGCCTATCTTGCGATTAACAATTCATAAGGTAGGCAACCCTTCGCCGACCTTGAATTTATGTTGTGTTGGTTGTTTCGGTTGCCTATCGGCAAGTAACCCTTCGGCGAAACATTACCTACCTTGTGAAATTCCGATCCGTAGGTTTCGCTTTGCTTCACCGCCGGTTATGCACATCTCGCCTACGAGCTTAGGACAAAAAAACATTCCACTGAATAATTACCTAATATCAATACAAACGTAATGAATTATTTTGTATTGTAATTTTGGAAGTGTGCGCGGTATTTTTCCCGCGATCCCGCAACAATTTCGTCAAGATAAAGACTGATCGGCGGAACTCGAACCGAATCACGATCTTTTGTGTTTTCTGCCGGAAGTGTTGATAAAAGTTGAAGATATCCGGCTAAAAGACGATGCGATTGCGGTGAATAATGAATAAAAAAATGAACCCATGCCCACGAATCCCGATATTCACGATCCCCCATTTGCCCAATATGTTCCAACTTTTCCAGACGATGAAGCGATGGAACCGCCCCAAATTTCGTGTTCCAACGAATCTGTTTCATGTACGGATTCTTTTCGGCACGATCCCTAATCGAAACTTCAAAATATTTGGCAAGCCCCTCATCCAACCATATCGGAACCGACTCAATCGAAGTATGAATAATCGCATGAGTCATCTCATGCCGTAAATCAATCTCAAATTCGTCCGTCTTTTGAACAAGTAATGTACCGGGTTTGTCGTCAATCTTAATATAAAGCGCCCGCCGATCACGCGGCGCTTTCGGGAAAACCTCCTGCAAAAATTTCAGATACGTTTTTTCGTCCCGAAATAAACAAAGTTCAATTTTTTCCTTCGGCGCCGGAATTCCCATGTAAATGTTCAAATCAACCTGTAATTGCTTAATCTCTTCAAGTATCAATTTAATTTCCGTCAGCGGAAAATTCGCTTGAACCACCACAACCCCGTAAACTTCACTGTATTTCAACCGTGACGCATAAGACGGCGTTAAATCAATCCCCGAAATCGAACTCTCAAACTCTTTTTCCCGTGTTTTTTCTTGTGTACGGGAATGGTGTTCGGACACGGAATGACCGACGGAAGCCAATTTGACCGGTTTCGTCTCATCGGAAACCGTCCCAATAACTTCGGTAATAGGCATTGCCTGCCCGTCCCATTGCTTCGAATTAATTCCGGCAGTGTTTTCCTGCGAAACCGGAATATTCGACGCAATTTTCGGATTGGATTCAAGTTCCGCCGGAATACGCCGATGATGCGCGGTTAACGCCGGATTGGAATTTGAAGACAACGGATCGGATACGTGATTAACAGGGAATGATTCCACCCAATCCCGCGTGTCAAATGAATACGAGGACAAACCGGACAATAAAGGTTCTTCCGAATGATCCGGCGTTGCCGATTGGGAATTGTATTGGGCTGAAGAAGGAACCGTGTCTAAATCAGGAAGATCCACCGATTCCGAAATCGAAGCCGGATTCGTGTTTTGCCTCGCCGCATCTGATGTTCGGTTTTTCTCATAATACGGATTTTCAGGCGGAAACGGAGCAGCATTCAAATCATCGGAAGAGAAATTATCCAACGTCTCAATGTTCTGTTCTGATTCCTGAGAATGGAGCGGTGTTTTGGAAACTGTTGAAGGTTTTTCGGAATCGGGGTTATTTTTGGGAGTTGTGTCTTTATTGCGGAACCAAGAAAAAGGAAATAAGGAATTGCCGGAAGAATCCGCCGGTTTTTTCTTTTGGAAATAGGGGAAAAAAGACTTTTTTTCTGTTTCCGTTTTGTTTTGCGCGAATCCTTGTCCGGTTAATGCAAGAAAGATCAAACCCAGAAACAAGATGGGCAACAACATCTTTTGTCGGTTTACCGGGAATTGATTTTTTTTGTGTGAAGTCATCATTTGGTTCGGCACCAAAACAAAGCGAAACTCTTTTTCTGGTTTTGAAAAATCTACGTCTCTTTATTATCGGCAAAATCGGTGTAATCGGAGTAATCGTTTTTTTCAAAATTTCAAAAAATCCGATTTTCGGGTAAAAAAGTTTAAGAAGTGTTCGAAATTCAATACCGGTGAACCCGCTTTAAGAACCAAAATCCAATGATTCCAACACAAATGTTGGCAAGCCAAACCGAATTGGCGGGAAGCGAACCGCTTTTAGCTCCTGTCATTCCGTACATGAGTAAAGGGTAATAAAATAATAAAACCGGAATAAAACAAGCAAAAAAACTGCCGAAACCCTCACCCTTTTTCAACCAGATTGCCAATGGAGCGCCCAGCCAGACGAAAAAAAAACAACTGAAACTGGTTGCCCAACGTCTTGGATATTCTGCGGAGATGCGTTTGAGTTTTTTGTGCGACTCTTGATTTTCGCTGTTCAATTGGTTAATTTGCGGTGTGCACCACTCATTGACCGTTCCCATTCCGGCAGCAAAAACTTTTTGTGCCGCAATAATTCGCCGTTTTTTATCAATATCTTCCCGAACAGTATCCGTTTCCGTTATAAGTTCTTTGAATCCCATATCGGATACTCTCGGATTGATGTTAGTATTGTTAATAATTTGCGGTAAGGCGATTGAGATGACTCGGTCATGACCGGTGTATTTGGCTCCGGCTCCTTGAACTTTGACATTATTTAAGGATACCGTCAATGTCTGTTCCGTAAAATCAATTTTGAGTTCGGCGCTTTGTGCTTCAATGGTTGAAGGCGGTTTTTTAAGTGTAATGGTCGGCGAAATCAAACGGCGGTTCTCAACACCTTTAACCATAATTATGATATCGTGTGAATCGGTTTCGAATGTATGATTTCTTCTAAGTTGTTCCAGGAGAATATCTTCGGCGGAGAGATAAATTACCGTATTGATACCGGTTCGTCCCCAGGTTATTGCCAGTTCGTTCAGCCAAACGGCGAAAAGGCTTGCAAATATTCCTATTGCCATAACGTGCCAAAGAACAGCGTAAGGAGGAATTCCAAGCGATTTCAAAGCAATTACTTCATTATTCCCGGACATTTTGGAAAAAAAAGTTGTTACGGCGAGCAGCAGTGTCATTGGGAGGGTAAATCGGGACATTGCAACAATCGCGTAGGGAATCATACGAACAACAGTAGTAAAGGGGATACTTTTAGAAAGTGCTTCTTCAACAAGAAAACCAATAATAAACACTGGTGTTACGATGATAAACGCAATAAAAAATATAACCAACACTTCCCAGAGGATATAACGATGAATGGTTTTCATATTTTTGTTGAAACTGTTGAGGCTGCCGAAGGGGAAACATCGGATTGTCCCGATTTTCGGCGACAACGTCAAGAGGAAAAAATTCGCCGTATTTGCAGAGCGGCGGTTGATTCGCGCATTTGTTGAACGAGAACAAAATTCAGGTCGGCAACCTTGTAATTAAGGTTTATAGTGAATAGTTCAAAGGGGCTCTTTGCATTAATTTTTGGTAATATTTCAGCGGTATTAAGGTTTATTTCGGCGTTGAGGCAGAATGTTTCCCGTGTTAGCCGAACATCCGTCCTGAATACCCGCCCAACCCTAACGCCGAACCGCCTCAATCGCATCCGCAAGCCGTTGCACCGTCTCCTCATCACGCTTCATCACCTCCCGAAAATACGGAACAAGAACTTGCCGAATCGGTTCTTCGTCGGGTTTGGCTTCCGAAAGAAATGTTAACGGAATATCAAACCGACCCAAATCCCCCCAAAGACGATAACCAAACGACCGAACCACAATAGAAGAGTCCCGAATTAACAAATTCAACGCCGCTTCACAATTTCCGTTTGCCCTATCGAAAATCCGATGGCAAACCGCCGCAAGTTGTTCGCTCTCCGGCGGCAACGGCAATGGATTCAACCAGTTGGGAAGCCCCTCAATATTTCCAAGTTCCGGCTTTTCCTGAATAAGCAATACGCCCGCCTGTCTCATTGCCGTAAGTGTTGTCCGACCAACCTGCCATAAAATCTTCCCGTTTACATCAGGAATAAGCCCAAGTATCGGTCGCGTTTGAGGAAGAAGAGGAGGACGGTTGGGAACCAATTCATGGGGACTGTTTTCACGTATCTCCGCAAACGTGTCCACAAATACAAGACTCGCCGAATCATTTAAATGGACGGTTCCCTGAATCTTTTCCGTCTGAAGACGAAGCGATTGAGGCGTGCTTTTGCCTTCCGAAAAAACCGGACGAATCACAAAACGTCCGTAATCAATGAAAATACCGGCAACCCCGCTCTCATCCGCGTCCAACAGACAACATTTGGAATCGCCAACCATTTCAACCTGAAAACCGCCTTCCAATTCCACCACCGCACGGAATGGAGATGTTGTCAAAAGATATTGGTTGGCGTGAAGCGAAAACGGCAGCCTCTTCATCTCCCACTGATCACTGGCGGTGGACGCCGAAAAAACAATACACGGTTCCTTCATCGCAAGAACCCGCCCAAGAACCGGAGGTTGCGGAATATCCGACCGCTCACGAATTTCCCCGACCGGAATAACATGTTTGGTCGGAGCGGTTGCCGAAACGGGTTCCGCCGGAATCATTCCGCCAAACGCAATAGACGGTTTGGACGGTTTTGGAAAAAAATCATCGCTCAACCCGTTCACCTCAACAAGTTCGGAATGTTCCGCAAACCGTTCCCTTGATTGCTCCGCCGATTGTTCTGCCGATTGCTCTGCCGGTTGTTCTACCGGAAACTGATTGACCGCCGATGTTGTCCACGTATTGGAATTTTGCTCTTCCCTCAAACCGAAAACAACTTCATCCTGCCGTCTCGGTTCCACAAATTCCGGCGATAATAAAGCGGAACCCTTGCGTTTCGGCGGCGCCGAAATCGAATGAAACGCAATCAACGATTGATTGTCGAATTGTTCCGGTTTATGTTCCGGCATTGCCACCAAGAGAGGTTTCGACCGAATCGGCGTCTCAAAATTGGTTGGTGTTACTCTGGCAACTACCGCGGAGTTTCTGACTTCCGGTTTTTCGCGCCGTTTTACCGAATCCCGTGTTGCCGGCGAAACCGGTTTTGGTTGTTCCGGTTCCGCAAGAGTTTGTGTAAAAGAATTTGCCGGAGGAACCGCCAAAGATTGCCTCTCAGCGCCGCCAGCCGGTACAACAACCGTTTGAGAATGCCGCATCGGATTGGGCGCAAACATCATTGGTTTTTCGGATTGCTTTTCGGATAACGGAATCTCTGTTGATTTTAACTTGACCACTGTTGGAGCGGACGGGGCGGCAAGCGGGGCAGGTGAAACCGGCAACCCCAACGCCGTTAAATCGGAAGATTGTTGCGGAAGTTCTGTTTCCGTTTTTACTTTTGCATCATTTACAGTGTTTGTCGATTCTGCGACCGGAACCAATGGGAAGACTTCCTTAGGCGGTTCTATGACAGTATTAATAATGTTGGCGGTATTGGCGGGAATTGCCGTGTTTGTACTACCGGTATTCGGCGAAGTGTTCGGCAGGGTATTAGACAACGCGGGCGGAACCGGTTCCGCCTTAACTTCCTTAGTTTGTTGAGGTGTTGTCGGCAACACGGGGGCGTAAGACGAAATAATTTCGGTTGATCTTTTGGGCGGTTCCTGCAATGTTGCCGCCGTTTCTGTCCGCATTCCGGCAATCGGCGGAGTTGGCTGTATTGGAGTTGGCTGTATTGGAGTTGGCTGTATTGGTGTTGGCGGCGGTGTTGCATTTTCCCGAACATTCAAAGGCTCCGAAATACCGGAAGAACCGGCAACTTCCGGCGTAATATTCAATGAAGCAGTCTTATCTCTTTGCGGAACATTCTCCCATTTTTCCTGAATTTTATTCCAACCGAGCCATCCGGTAGAGCATAGCAGGAGAATTATTAACATTGTCCGCACGGAAATATTTTTCTGTGTATTGGTTGGGATTTGTCCGGTACGATTTTCGGAGTTATTTTCTATTTTCTTTTTTTCCGTTTTATCGGCAGTCAGCCAATTCCAAAGCACGTTTGCCCATGAAAACGGTTGAGGATTATCCTGTTCCGTGTGGGAAACCGCCGGAGAAATTGTGTTAGTGGTTTGAGAAGCGCCGGTCAGGGAAGCAACGATTGGGGAAGCAGCGGTCAGGGGAGCAGCGGTTTGGGAAGGAAAAACGGCGGGAGTTAATTGGGAAGACGGAGTAAGGGTAAAAGCCGGTAAATGAGTATCGGCTTCGAGGGGTTGCGGGAATATAATCAATTCCGGTCGGTTTGAACCGGAAGACGGAGTATGGTTTGCTTGAAATTCTTTTACTCCGGTTGTTTCGGAGGTTGCGGATTTGCGTGAGGGTGTCAAGTAATCGTCAAACGAGAGTTTGCGGGAACCGAAAGGGAGTTCCGGTTCTATTTTTTCTTTTTCCGGCTTTTCACCGAACCCCTCCGCTCCAACCGGCAACCGGTAAAGATCATAGCAATGTTGGCGGCATTCGCGGCTGGTTCGAGCCGGTTCGCCGAGAACATTTGATAAGATATGGTGGATTGCGGCAATTTCCGCGAGATATTTATCGGACGACAGGCAATAGGTTTCAAACCGTTCTTGAATTTCGTCCGGCATTTGGTGGTCGAGGTATTCGGCGACGAGATTGGGGTCGAGTTCTTCTCGTTGATCGACCAAACCCGGCACACCGAGTCGGGGGTTGCGTACCGTACTTCGGATTCTGTTCAACATAGTTGAGGCGGCGTCATGTTTTGGGATGAGCCGTTCAAGTTGTTGATGTTGTTCTTGATCGAAGATATGATCTTCGAAAGCAAGAAGTGTACGCAACGAAAGTCGCATGTCCTTATAATTTAATGAATTGGGCGGGTTGTTTTGTGTAGCGGAGTCGTTTTGGGACGGTATGGTCTAAAAACGGTTGCGTATAATGCCAAAATTTATCTTTTCGTGCAAGAGCAATTTGTGAGATTTGCGTAATTCGTCAGCGGAATGTTTTGTAAGATATTTGTAAGATAATTGGGGTTTCATTTGTTTACTTTATGAATTATTAATCATAAGGTAGGCAACCCTTCGCCGAAGGGTTGCGCCGGAAATAGAAACTCTGTCAGTGATTTGTCCGCCTTTTCGGACAACCCCAGATGCGGTACCGCCCCTTAATTAGAATGACGCCATCTTGCGGAATAACACAAGACGACGATCAATTTCTTCGCGGTTAATTTCCTTGAACCTGTCAAGACCAAAACCCTCCACACAAAAACCGGCAACCAATGTGCCGTAAACTAAGGCGTTCTTGATTGTTTCGCTGTCGAGGTTGCCGCGCGAAGCAATATATCCCATCATGCCGCCGGCAAATGAATCGCCCGCTCCAGTCGGATCAACCACATTTTCGGTTGGGAAGGCAGGAATAAGATAAGTCTCGTATTCACTGACAAATAAAGAACCGTGTTCGCCTTTTTTGACAACAACAAATTTGGGACCTAAATTCAGAATCTTCCGTGCCGCCGTAATCACATTGAGTTCGCCGGTAAGCATTTTCGCCTCGCTGTCATTCAACACAAGCCCGTCAATCCGTTTGAGTAATACGTCAAGATCATTCCTTGCAATATTGATCCAAAGATTCATCGTGTCGGCAACAATCAAGTCGGCTCCCTGAATTTGTTCCAAAACCGCAAGTCCGGTCGAAGGAGCACCGTTCGCCAGAAAAACAAATTGAGAACGGCGAAAATCTTCCGGCAATTTGGGTTGGAAATCGCCGAGCACATTGAGCTGGGTGTCCAACGTGTCCCGATCATTCATATTTTCGTGGTATTTCCCGCTCCACCGAAACGTTTTCCCGCCGGATACAATTTCAAGACCCGATAAATCAATTCCCCGTTTGCGGAACATTTCCATGTGTTCTTCGGGAAAATCGTCGCCGACTACCCCAACCAATTGGACAGAACCGAAAAAACTCGCCGCATAAGCAAAATAAGGAGCAGAACCGCCGAGAACTTCTTCCCGTTTCGCAACCGGTGTTTCAATCGTGTCAAACGCAATCGAACCAACTGCCAATAATGTCATATTATCTCAATAAAAAATGTAAAGGGTTAAACATCCGTACTATTTCAACAACTTGCTCGGAAAACAACGGACAATCCATTAGCGGAGTTATTCTAACGGGAACCGCCGATCAATTCAAGAGGAAGGTCAAAATACATCGGATTAAAAGAAAACGGTTGGTGTTAATCCGGCGGTTGTTTCCGGTATTTGGGGGGATTTCCGTTTATTGCGGCAGGCGGGACGAAATTCCGCTAAGAATTTACCAACCGAAACAAAGCCCAAGGTTGGCGAGGTGGGTGATGTGCCGAGCGTTAACTGTGAGGTCATAATCGAGAAAAAGAAAGATGTTGTACACGCCTTCGAATTTCAGCCCGCAACCAATCCAAGCCCAATCGCGTCCGATGTTTCCTTCGTGAAAGAGGATTGCGGGCGTGGAAGTTCCGTGAACCGCCGAAAATCGGGCATGATAATAAACCGGCGGATTGTCTAACATTTCGTGAATCCAAGTGAATCGGGTTTGGAGTTCGAGGGAATCGAGGAATTTCCAATTGATACGTATTCCGAGCAATTGGTTCAACCCGTGACCGTTCCAATCGCCTTGAACCGGTGCATCGGCTTCGCCGATTCGCCCGTGATATAAAAAGTCATATTGTAAAGCGTAAAACGGTTTGAACCCCCATTTTCCAAGAATAAAGTCAATCCCAAATTCGCCGAATAAATTACACTGGAGTCCTTGTCCTTTGGCGTTAACGGGTGAGGCGGGGTTGGCGATTTTATATCTGTCGTAACCGGCGCTTGCGGTTCCGCCGAAATGACAACCGCTCAAATACAAGTATTTTCCGAATCCGAAAAGATAGTTTTCGTTTTTGGAGTTTGTTTGGTTGGGATATTTTATTTTGGATTGGTTGAAGTTCCCGAAAAAGGTGTTATAGACGCCGTGGGATTGAATAACATCCAGCCCAAGTTGGAACCCGTAGAGGTCGGGTTTAATTTTGGAGTTGGTATCTTTGGGTTTGAGAGTGGTATCGCCGTAATACAAATTTGCCCAAACTCTTCCGCCGTTTCCGCGCCGCCGTTGTTTTTGACCGAGCCAAAAATCCGTATCGGCGGAAAAAAGAGGACGGTCAAAGGGTTGGTCGAAGGATTCTTCGGTTTTGGAATTGGGGGCGGGGTTGGGGAGTTGGAAGAAGGGAGAGTTGGAGGGAGTTGCGGCGGCGTGTTGGAGCAATACCAACAAACCGGCAACCGCTAAAATTGCCGGAACAACGGATTGTGCCAATGACCGCATTGTTTTGGTGATTGTGAGATAGTAAACAGGCAAAAGAGCAAACATCATCTCTCAAATCGGCAAGAAAACTGAAAAACTTTAACGATTATACAGATTAACCCGATAAGTATGGGAGTTGATAGTGGGGAATTGGAAGTGAAGAGCGGAATGGTCTCATCATTGGTTGTTTTGATTGCCTCTTGATTAACAAATTCACAAGGTAATCGTTGGGTGAAAGCCCTTCGCCGAAGGGTTGCGTCGGCGATAGCCAACTGATTTCGATTTTCACACGGCAATCGGAATCTTAACCCCGCGTGTGATGTGCATAACCGGCGGTGAAGCGCAACGCAACCGCCGGATCAGAGAGTATGGATGAGATAGCATATTGTCCTACGCCCTGCAAGGGCAATAGAAACCAGCCCGCCGTAACACGGCGGGTTAATGTTCATAAACAACTATTAACGCCCTGAAAGGGTAACATATTAGTTGATAGTTAATAGTGAATAGTTCGCAAGCGGAATTAATATATTGCGGTAACTTGATTTCCGTAGGAAATTCCTATCAATAGAAAAGCAATAATAAAACAAATCAATAAATCTCCATAGGAAATTTATCTAAATAAAAATAAAAAATAAAACACAAAAATTATTTTTTCTGGGGGGTATCTTGACCGATAATTTTTTAAATATAGAATAACAAACTAAATAATTTTCCATTTTTTAATGTCAATATTTTAGGAGACTAAATTATATTTTAAAAAATAAGTA
>JAITQV010000334.1 GCA_031288765.1 Planctomycetaceae bacterium | reverse complement strand
TTCGAATCTGCGAAAATTTTGAAGATGTAATTCTGTTATATACATAATATTTCCTTTCTGTTTAATGTACAATTTTTTTGATGATTTCTTTATCAAAATAATTAATTCCCATACCGGCGTCAACTATGATTTTTTGTGCGGTTATTCCGCCGGAACGGGGACTTAACAGAAAAACAGCAACTGCTGCGGCTTCTTCGGTTGAAATTGCACGTTTACGAGGAATTATCTGTTCCGCAAAAAGATAAGAATCGGCATAACCCGGTATTCCCGCAGAGGCGGACGTTTTGAGTAAACTTGGCGCAACAGCATTGAACCGTATCTCCGAAAATTGACTAAATGACTTTGTCAGAAATGCGAGCGATGAATCCAACGCCGCCTTAATCGGAGCCATAAAACCGTAATTCTCACTTGCCATTTGCGTGGTCGAAATGGAAATTGTTACGACCGAAGCATTTGTTTTCAAAAGTTCGGCGAATTCACGGCAAATTGAAATCAACGAAAAACACGATATATCCAACGCCTGTAAAAAAGCACGTTTTGATGTTTCGTGAAATGGTTTTATTCCGTCACTGTAATCCGCAAACGCTATCGAATGAACAAGACCATCATAACGAACAGACAAATCAATATTCTTTTCAATTTCCGTACGAAGTTTTTTAATTTCATCATCGTTTTCAACATCGCATGAAAAAATATTCCGTTCGGGAAATAGTTCACGGACTTTTTTTGCAACTGATTCATTTTGAACTACAAAATCAACGGTTGCATTTTCCTCAAGAAGCATTTTAGCAATCTGATACGCAACACTCTTTTTATTAGCGACACCAAATACTAAAAAAAGTTTATTATTAAGTTGCAAAAAATCCATTTTTCCGCCTTTAATTTTTTGACTCACGATTTCGTACAATATCTTTCCATTTCGCAACAAGTTGAAGGGCGTTAAGCGGTTTCAGATTGTCAACATCAAGATCGCGCAACTCTTCAATAACCGGATGATTTTCCGGTCCGAACAAAGAAAATTGTATCGCACCGACCACTTTCCGCCGAACATTCGGAAAAATTTCAGACTCATTGCTATGAGTTGTTACTTTAACATGCGTCTGCTCAAGTTCGTCCAAAATTTCTCTTGCACGTTTCACAACACCTTTGGGAATACCGGCAATTTTTGCGACGTAAATTCCATAACTTTTATCCGCCGCACCGGGTATAATTTTATGCAGGAAAGCAATATTATCATTCTGTTCTTTTACCGCAACATTTAAATTACGGATTCTTTCATACGTTTCCGACAAATCGGTCAATTCATGATAATGAGAAGCAAACAAAGTCCGGCATCCGATTTTATCGTGCAGATATTCAACAATTGCCCATGCCAATGAAATTCCATCGTAAGTACTGGTTCCGCGTCCCACTTCGTCAAGAATCACCAAACTTCGGTGTGTTGCCTGATTTAAGATTCGGGCGGTTTCCGTCATTTCAACCATAAAGGTACTCTGACCGCGTGAAATTTCGTCACTGGCTCCCACTCGTGCGAAAATTCGATCACAAATTCCTATAACCGCTTCACGCGCCGGCAAAAAACTTCCCATTTGAGCCATGACACAAAGTAAAGCGGTTTGACGAATAAATGTACTTTTACCTGCCATATTGGGACCGGTAATCAATTGAATCTGACCATGTTCGTCATCAAGCAAAGTATCATTCGGAACAAAAGTTCCCGCAGGTTCCAATGTATCAAGCACCGGATGACGACCTTCAACTATTTTCAAAATCGGTTCATCAATCAATTGCGGTCGGCAATACCCGCCTTCCCGTGCAATTAAAGCAAGCGAAACAATAACATCCAACGCCGCTAAAGCCCGTGCCGCACTTTGCATTGATTGCCGTTTCTCACAAGTTTTTTTGCAAAGCATTTCAAATAATTCAAGTTCCATAATATTTGCCCGTTCTTTTGACGTGAGAATTTTTTCTTCATACTCTTTAAGCAACGGCGTGATATACCGTTCCGCATTCTTGAGCGTCATTTTCCGAACATAATCTTTGGGAACCTTATCGCGATGGGCATTCGTAATTTCTATGTAATAACCAAAAACCTGTGTATAACCCACTTTCAAACTTGGAATTCCGGTACGATTAACTTCCATTGCCTGATATTGTGCTATCCAATCTTTTCCGCCGCTTTGAAGATGCCGCAACTCGTCCAGTTCGGTATTAAAACCGGATCGGATAAAACCGCCGTCTTTGAAATTAATCGGAGCTTCATCTTCTAAGGCAGAGGAAAGCAACTCAAACAACGATTCACACGGATCAATACCTTCGCGAATTGATTTTAACAGAGAACTGACTGATTTTTCCAATTTAACGCGAAAAAACGGCAATGTCCGCAACGTCCGAGCAATCATTACCAAATCACGAGGTGTTCCGCGGTTTTGAAGAATTCGTGTCAAAATCCGTTGAAGATCGTAAATACGCCGCAAATTTTCCCGTATATCTTTTACCGCCAAATCTTTGTGATATAATTCTTCCACTGCATCCAATCGGGCGTTAATTGTTGCAATGTTCGCCAAAGGACTGGAAATGAAATCCGCTATGAGCCGCGACCCCATAGCCGTAATACATCGATCTATCACCGAAAGAAGCGAACCTTCCCGATTACCTCCGCGAATTGTAGTTGTGATTTCGAGATTGCGACGGCTGATTTCGTCAATCTCCAATTGAGAATCTATGCGATACAAAGTAATAGAATCTATTTGAACTGAAATTTGACGTTGTGTTTCGTTCAAATAACTAAGAATCGCCCCAGCCGCCCGAATTGCCGGTTTATCAACCGGTTTATCCGAAAAACCATAACCTTCGAGAGTGGACGTTCCAAACTGTTTCAAAAGTAAATCCTGAGCCGTTCTGTATCCAAATGTCCAATCGGGACGTTTTGTCAATTGAACTTTGAATAAAATCGGACAATCAAAAAGTTCTTTGTCGCTGAAAATAATTTCCGACGGCGAAATTCTGGCAATCTGTTCGGCAACTTGCCTGTCGGGAACTGTTGTGGCAAAAAATTCTCCGGTTGACAATTCAACCCAAGCCAAACCAACTTCGAGATTCGGTGTTCTCGAATCCTGGCAAATTGATGCCAAAAAGTTTGATTGTTTGGGATTTAGCAATGTTTCCTCTGTGAGAGTTCCGGCAGTAACAATCCGCGTAACTTCTCTTTTGACAATACCTTTTGCCTTTTTCGGATCTTCCATTTGCTCACAGACTGCGGCACGGTATCCGGCTGCAATCAGTTTCGCAATATAAGAATCGAGTTGATGATGTGGAAATCCTGCCATTGGCATAGCATTGGGACCTTTTTCACGGCTGGTTAATGCCAAACCAAGAACCTGTGCCGCAATTCTGGCATCTTCGAGAAACATTTCGTAAAAATCACCCATACGAAAAAGCAATAACGCTTCGGGACATATTTTTTTTGCCTCGAGATATTGCTTCATCATAGGAGTCATCATATTTGAATTAGAAGACATGGGAGGAGGAGGTTTTTCCCATCCTGAATTGATCTGGTACAAACCGGCTGAATATTATACAATACAACCGACATTGTTAATGTGTTTTTCGCCAGTATGGCGGAAAACTTCATTTTCATCAATTTGGAATGAGAATATTAAACCTTGAAGTGAAAATTGAAAAAAATACTTAATTAGTGATTGGCGGAGTGCAAAATACTTTTTTAATGAGAAATAAATATAAAAAAGAAATATAAATATATGATGAGGGTGTTAAGAAGAGCAAGAAAAAAGTTTGTAACCGGTTTTTTTTATGAAATACCTTTGTAAAATAAGGATTGCGAAACTTAATGATGTGGGGAAAACTTGTCGGTATTCTGTATAAAAACTGTCGAAAATAAAGTATAATAGCCTCAAAAATAGTAGAAAATAGCGGAAAAGTCTTTTTATCAATTTTCAAAAGACATGTAAGGAACACTTTTTTTATCATCGGAATACAATATAAAGTATAATAGATTTGATGAAAGATTGAAAAATAATAATAAAAAGATGCAGTAGGGGACTTATTTACATTTAAATCATTTGTTATAATGGGGATTATTATAACAATGAAGATTAAAAATTCAAGATTTGATGCGGATATTTAATAAGTTACTTGATAAATTTTAATTGACAATGGGGCATGATTATCAAAGGCGGTATGAAAATAAGTCCAGATATTGCGTGAAATCCGGTATTGGATTGTTCTTACGTTTGTTTTAATATAGAAAATAAAAAATTTAGAATTTTTTGCTCTATAACATTTTTTAGAATTAAAAACAATTTTGCATACAGCAATTTAAGGAAAAGCCGATGAGTACAGATTCATTAAACTATCCCTTTGTGCAACGGCGCGGCATGAATTCAGGCGGAGGCAGTCCACCTCCGGGAGTGGAACGCCGTAATTTTTCGAGTTGTTATGATGGTCTTTCACCTGATGCGCAGCAACTTGCAGAAGCGATAGATCAGTATAAATTCCAAAATCGCCGCCGTTTTATTACGTATGAGGAAATGCTTTCGGTGATTAAGTCGTTGGGTTACCGCAAATAGCGGAGTAAAAAATGACGATAACACATAACAAAAAAATTGGCGACGGGCGAACGGGTATTTTTTTTCCGTGGCGTCGCCGTTTAATGTTTATGTTATTGTTGTTTTCTTTAATGCTGATGATTTTCGGCGGGCTGACATCGCCGGTTGACGAACCTTATTATTATGTATTGTATTGGACATTTGCGACGGTTTTTCTTTCGGTGTCAATTTTAATAGGAATTTACGATATAGTGAAAACGTATTTTGAGACGCTTTTTTCGTATGAAACATCAAGCCGGAATAGTTTGCAAGTTGATAGGAAAGAAAATCTTATGGAAGAAAAGAAGATGGGGTCATAGCTCAGTTGGGAGAGCACCGCGTTTGCAACGCGGGGGTCGTCGGTTCAAGTCCGTCTGGCTCCACTGGATTCATAGGCAATTGTTCTTAAAAAACCATAATTATTCAGTCGGTTGTTTATTTTCGGGTTTTGCAACGAAGCAATAAGTTAAAAATAATTTGATCGGAATTACAGAAGTGTTGCTTTGCTGTCTCCAAATAAATGTGCTTTACCTCCGAATCGGTAAAGCCTTCTTGAAAATGGTCGGTTTTTGACCGCCATTCGGGAAAAAATCGGAAAATCAGACCGAATTGTTTTATATAGCAACAATTTTTGGCGAATTTGTGTCTTTTTGAAGCATTTGGATAGGAAAAATGCAGCAATTACTATTTTCCAATCGGTAATTGGAATTCTTCAATTTGTTGATGAAGATACTCTACCGAGTGATACATTCCCAGCAGAATGTCAATTTTGCTCTACAAAAGTTCTAAAAAACCAAGAATGTAATTATTCAGTCGTTTAATACTGAATTATATTGTTTGGATTTTTCTTAACGCGGAAAACGCGGAAAAGTATAGAACGATAACTTCAGTGTGTTCCGTATTAAAAAACAAAATACCAAATAATTTGCCGATAGGCAATCAAAATAACCAACATCGTACAAATTCCATGTCGGCTAACGCCAATACAACCCTTCGCCGAACGATTGCCGAGCTCTTGAATTGTTAACCGTAAGATAAAAGAAAGAAATTTATTTCATAAAAAAAGAAATTCCGTCGGCACACAATCGGTTATTGACAGCGTGTTCGTAAAAACAAATCATTCACCCCAATAAACAAATCATTCGGATGTCATTACGGACAATTCGCATTTAAATACGAATGAATTGTATTGGGATACAAGAAATTTATATTTAAATACAAAAAAATCGTATTTAGATATGGACAACTTGTGTTTAAATACGGAAAATTTGTATTAGGATACAGAAGACTCGTATTTAGATACGGGCGAATTGTATTTAAATACAGAAGATTCGTATTTAAATACGGACGATTTGTGTTTAAATACGGAAAATTTGTATTTGGATACGGAGGATTCGTATTTGAATACGGAAGATTTGTATTTGGAGACGGACAACGCGTACTTAAATACGAATGACTCGTACCCCAATACGCATACCCCGTATTCGAATACGAACGACTCGTATCTCACTCCAATCGCTCGTATATAAATACGAGTGATCTGTATTTAAATACGAATGACTCGTAGCTAAATACGAATAACGCGTATGCAAATACAAATGACGTGTTTTCGAAAATAGACAATTCCTTGTGAGTCTTGAAAAACCTGTTTCCGATCTTGAAAAACCTGCTTCCGGTCTTGAAAAACCTGCTTCCGGTCTTGAAAAACCTGTTTCCGGTCTTGAAAAATCTGTTTCCGATCTTGAAAAACAGTTGTCCGGTTCGGAAAATGCCCGTCGTTTAACCGTTAAAATGGAAAAGAAAATCGGTATCAATTCAACCTTCGGTGATTCAAATTCAATCGCTAAGAAATCCCCTTTTAAACTGTTGAAGGAATGCATCAATCCATGTAATATCGCTTTTGTATAATTTTGCTCGTTTATTCCATTCATCCTGAAAATTAACCATG
>JAITQV010000267.1 GCA_031288765.1 Planctomycetaceae bacterium | reverse complement strand
GCAGCGCAACCGCCGGATCACGACCCCAAAAAACATAAGCCCCGCACGGGGCGAGATTATCAATCAACACAACCATAATCTCGCCCTTGCAGGGCTTTGGGGAGTTGGGGGTTGCGGATCCGTAGGTTGCGCTGCGCTCCACCTACGGTTATGCACATTTCGTCCCTTGCGGGACTTTTAGTTGTCGGCTAACGCCGACGCAATCGTTCGGCGAACGATTGCCTACCTTATGATTACCGAATTTTTCGGTTGTTTTTGTTTTTGGGTAGGAAATCAAAAGGTAGGCGGCGTTTCGCCGAAGGGCTTTCACCCACCGTCGCAATGTAGGGGCGAAAGATTTTTCGCCCCTACCACATACACGAAGGTCGGCTAACGCCGACGCAACCCTTCGGCGAAGGGTTGCCTACCTTTTGTTGGCATACCTTTAAGGAAAAAATTTTTGAAAAAAATAAAAAATCGGAATCTTTCTTGATACCCCCAATTGTATGCCGATTGATCTTTGGTATAGTTTACAATGTTGAATTTGCAACCGGTTTTGTTTTTGCCATGCGTTTTTTGGTAAACGGTTGCAGGGAAATTCAATAACAACCTTGTAATATCAAAGGAGATTTACAATGGAAAATTTTGTTAGATGGGTGTTTGTGGTGTTGTGGAATTTTTTTGAGAAAATTCCAATGTTAAAATGGGAAAGCCTGGTAAACCAGGGGGAGGGGGGCAGGATTAGATAGAGAGTTAAGAAAGGAAAACACAACATCTTGGTTTTCCCAACTCTTCTCTACCAAATATTCAACTATTTCCCGTTCTTCCCTGTTCGGCTTTACATTGGTCGAATTGTTGGTGGTAATTGCGATTATTGGTGTGTTAATCGCTCTTCTGTTGCCTGCAGTTCAGGCGGCGCGAGAAGCCGCACGGCGGATGCAATGCACCAATCATCTGAAACAACTCGGAATAGCAATGCACAACTACCACGATACACACCACCAATTTCCTACATCGTGTACCGATGCATTCAACAATCATAGCGGTCAACGTCCGGGTTTTGCATGGTCTTACGCTATTCAAATCCTTCCGTTTATCGAACAAGGAACATTGTATGAAACTGCAAAGACCGAGTATCTTCTTCGGGACGGTGTTAAATCCACTGACACTGCTAATACGCTTGTCGGATACTTCGGTTGTCCTTCCAACGATATTGAAGTCATTGGTACCAGTTCGCGAAAAGGAACCAGTTATATGGTTTGCGACGGTGATTACAGTTACCGTTATATCAATAACGGACCGGAACATGGTCGCGGAGTTATTGCCTATCGCGGTTATTCCGGGATGAGTGATGTTACGGACGGCACAAGTAATACCATTCTTTTGAGCGAACGTTGTATTGCACGGGTATTTAACAATGCTAATTATCGTGTTGTTAAGGAAACCGTCGTAATTGACACTACCGCTGTACCGACAAGTGTCAGTGCCGGCGGTGATGCTTTCACAAACGCGGTTCCCAACAGTTGTACTTCGTCAATTTCCAAAGGAAATTACACTGCGAATACTGTGGCGAGCGGTGAGGCGGCAAACGGTTTTCCCTGGACGAGCGGCTTAACAATCTAAACACATTTCAATACGATTTTACCGCCGAACTCTCCTTCGTGTGTTGATAAAAATGATGTTGCCGATCCAATGGTTCAACCGCCGACGAGTTATCATTCCGGCGGCGTCAATGGAGTATTGTGTGATGGAAGTGTTCGATTCATCAGCGACACGATCAACAACCAGACAAGCGGTGTGGCTCCGGCGAGTGCAAGACCAAAACTTTTTGGCGAGTCTGATTTCGGTGTCTGGGGAGCCTTAGGAACACGTTCCGGCGGCGAATCCGCAATAGCTCCGTAAAAATTATTTATTTTCTTTTTCTATTACACTTTTTATGAAAGGATAAACTATTATGAAGATCATTAAACGAGGATTTACATTAGTTGAACTTTTGGTCGTGATTGCAATCATTGGTGTTTTGATTGCATTATTGTTACCGGCGGTTCAGACGGCGCGCGAAGCTGCAAGACGGATGCAATGTACCAATCATCTCAAACAATTGGGAATTGCCGTTCACAATTTTCATTCGGCACATAAGCGGGTTCCCAGTGCGATGGAAGACCCGCTCTGGATGAGTTACTACAGTCAAATTTCCAGTGCGATGAAGGAAGTCAATGTGTATTCCGGTACAACCCTGCTTCTTCCTTTTGCCGAACAGCAGGCTCTTTACGATACAATTATTTCACGGATCAATGAGGCTATTGCCGATAGCTCGGTTCATCCGTTTCCGTCCGCTATTGACTATCTTACGACAACATCCCGAACATCAACCGATTTTGAAACGGGAGAACAGAATATGGTCAATGATTTTCCGGGGAATCCGTTTGCAACACAAATCTCAACCTTTCGTTGTCCCTCAGAAAGCTCCGCAAATTTCAACAATGGCGAAAAATGGGGGCGTATCAATTACGCATGGAATTTCGGAGATATTCCCGAATGGACAGACTCCGATTCGCCGCTTGGTTATCGCGGTATCTGGTTTTTTGGAAGAAATGGTCGAAAAATTACTTTTTCCCATGTAATTGATGGAACAAGTAACACTCTGTTGTTTGCTGAAATCGCCATTTCCGAATCGTATCAAGATAACAAAATCCGCTCAGGAATCGTGTATAACAGTTCGATTAAACGGGATAGTCCTCCTTCTGCTTGTGCGGCAGAGCGGGGTAACAACGGAATATTTGTCAGCAGTGATATACGCAGTATCAAAGGTTGGTCATGGGGAGATGATCGGAAACAACACGCCGTCAATACGATTCTTCCGCCAAACCAGCCGTCTTGTGCCGACGCATCAGGGGGAAGTTTCACCGTTTTTAGATCAAATTTTCTGACGGCAAGCAGTTATCATTCGGGCGGCGTGAACGGTGCATTGGTTGACGGCAGTGTTCGGTTTATTTCGGAAACAATCGGCACCGGAAATATTACCGATCTTCCCGGACGACCCGATTACACTGCCGCATGGTATCAATACACAGGACCGTCCACTTACGGACCTTGGGGAGCACTCGGAACAATTCGAGGAGGCGATACTCCGGATATTCCATAATATTAGAGAGCGAAAACCTCTTCGGCGAGCGGTTTCCTACCTTTTTCCTACAAAATTACAGAAAAATCAACCATGAACCTCAAAAATATCGGAAACCGTTTACCTGCCTACAGTTTGGGAATTTCCGAATGCCAATCGGGGATTCCCGAAATGACAACAAGCACACCTAACCGTTAACCTAAATAACAGTATCTATTCAGTTATTATTCTGAAAAACGGGCTGAAAGCCCTTCATCAGTAGCGTAGGGCAACGCCCTACGAAAAAGGAATACAACAAAATTAAAGCCCCAACGGGGTAAAAATACAATGGCAGGATTCTTGGGGATTGCGCCCTTTCAGGGCTTAAATTTGTTATGGTATCCTGTTCGTAGGGCGTTGCCCTACGCTATGATATGAAGGGCTTTCAGCCCTATTTTCAGATAACCGAATAAATACAATTTCTTTACATTTTCGCGTATTTCCGCGCAACATTCGTGTTTTCCGTGTTAAAAATTCCCGCTCATATTTTTTTGAACACGGAAAACACGAAATTACACGGAAATTTGCGGAAATATTATTTTTATTCCGTCTTATTTTCCGGTAATTGCATCGGTACAATTCTTTTTTCACCTCCTTGACAGTTCCGGCAAATTGATAATAATTATAGAGATAATGTTTTAGCAATATCCTACAATTTGCTGATTTTTTACCAATTTACTTGGAGTTTTAAGATGAGTGTTGCCGCCCCTAGCTCCGCCGGTACGGCGCGAAAATTCGACCGTGTTGTTGAAATTCTGGATGCCAATAACCATGACCCTGCACGTCTGATTCCGGTTTTGCAGCAAGTGCAGGAATTTTACCGTTATCTGCCGGAAGAAATTTTAACGTTTATTGCCACATCATTGGCGTTGCCGCCGTCGCATGTTTTCGGTGTTGCAACATTTTACGCCCATTTCACACTGGTTCCGAAAGGTAAACATTCGTGCCGTCTTTGCGACGGAACAGCGTGTCATGTTCGCGGTTCGGAGCATATTCTTAGCGCGTTACGTAAAGAGCTGAAACTCTCCGAAACAAAACAAACCACAGATGATATGTTGTTTACGGTTGAAACGGTTTCGTGTCTTGGTGCTTGCGGTTTGGCTCCGGTTCTTGTTGTTGACGAAAAAGTTCACAGCAGCGTTACCCCCGAACAAGCAGTCAATCTTGTGCGGGAAATTCAGACAAATGAAGTTTGAACGGTTATTGCCGCCGTGAATTTGCAGCCTGCCGCAAACTGTTTTGCGAAGTTGAAAACAGGCACTAAAACCGAAATTATGCCCAAGATAACAATTTTGACGAATTTTTTAAGCGGCAATCTGCCGATACATCTGTTGTATCAATCTTTATTGGTTTATAACAACGTATCGTTTTCCCTCGTCTATGAAAAGCGGATTGCAGCAATTCGTACAAAACAGGATTTTCCGCTGGCTGTTGTCAGCGACGATTTTGTGTTACGCTCTTGTCCCGCAAATCGGTGTTTGTCATTGTTTGGAGTGCCGTTGCAACAAAGATGCAAGTTTGCCGCCGGAAACCGTAACAATCGAAAAATCAACCGGGTCGGCTTGTTGCTGTTGTTCGGAAGAGTCGGAAGTTTCAATATCTGAGGTATTAATTGTATCTCAAAGTTGTTGTTCACAGATGTTGTCTGATACGGCTCCGTCCGGTGTTCCGCACAATTCGCCGGTTTGTCCTTGCTCTTTGAAATCGGCTCCCCCACAACCGACATTTGTTTCGCCGACTTCAATTTCATTCCAGCAGAATTTGGAAGAATTGTTGTCGGACGGATATTTACCGTATTTATTTTCGGTATCATCAATTCCGGTCATTAAAACCGTTACTTTTTATCTGTTTTACGAATCGCCGGTTTCCCAACTACCGGTTCGTTTGCATCTTCTTCTGCGTGTCTTGCTGAATTAACGGAACCCCTGTCTGCGGACAATTTTTTCGTTTAATTTTTCATTAAGACAATCCATTTTAAGGAGATTATAATGGCTATTTCTGCAGCGAATGCAAATTCCGGTTACATTTCCGGTACGGCAAAGAGCAGTGCTTCTCAATCGGGCGGAGCGTCCTGTTGTTCTTCAAGCGGCGCTAAACAAGCCGCGTGTTGTGTTGGGCGTAATCCGCAAGACTGCGTAACAATTTGTTCCGGCGCTCAAAGTCAAACTTTGTCGGCACAAAAAACCGCAACCTATGCGCCGTCACGCCAATCGGCAACTCAAACCAGCCAAACAGCATCGGCTGTTACAGCGCTTCGAACAAACAGTAACACGCCGCAAGTTACCGATAATTACGGCAGAACCTCAACGCAAGTTACGGGTAGTTACGGGAGAAGTTCAACACAAGTTACCGGTAGTTACGGTAGAACCTCAACACAGGCTTACAACTCATCGCTCAGTTGGGTAAGATAACGTAACGGAAGACGAAAAGTTGATAGTGAATAACAGTACAAGTAATGGACTGCTTTCGATTTGCTATCAACTTTTTGCCGCCTTTATCAATTATTGAATATCACTAAAATTTCTTTTTTTAAGAATGTCCAACGATGATTTTTGTTCTATCATTTTTCATCTAAATTATTTTTTATGAGTAAATGTGAAAAATCACGGCATTAACCATAATCCCTGAAAAAACAAAAGGAATCAATAGTTTCCTTCTTTCTTGTACTGTTATCTAAAACAAACGGTAAAACCAATAAAAAAAATTGCCGCATCAATAAATCCGTGACTGATCCAAGCAGCCCAGATGGAATCACTTCGTTTGTAAAGCCAAGCCCAGTACAAACCGCCAACCGCAACTCCCAATGAACCAAGCCAACAAAACGGTGAATTGTAACCGAAATATGTTCCAAGTAACAAAATATGATGAGCCGTAAAACCGAGACTTGAAATGACTGCCGCGAAAAGCCATGACCTGCCGTTCTGTAACCGACCGAAAATAAACCACCGCCAATAATATTCTTCAAGACCGCTGTGAATCACCGAGTAAAATACACCCAGAAGAAAAAACTGTTGCCCATTGGTGATGCCTAATCCGTTCATTTTTGTAATAATTGCTAAACTTGCCGGAGTGCCGTTTCCGAGTAGTTGTTCCGGTAAACCAAGCCAAAAAATATACAACAAAATCATCGCAATTGCAACAGATATTCCAAACGCAGCTCCTTCGGCAAAACCGCGAGTGTTCCAACACCGAACCAACCATCGTTCCCGACAAACAACACCAACCCAAAAAACCGGAAGAATAAATTGAAATATCTTGCCGGTTCCGTAAACCATTTTTTGTACAAGAGCTGACGAACCGGTGAGAAGAACAAAATAAGTAAGCGTCAGGAAAAATGGAAATATTAAAGCAACAAATATAATTCCATCGGATCGGGATAACGGTTTCATAGAATGGTCTTACTTTTTTGATTATTTTTATGAATAGTTATACGGAAATTCGAGTTTCTTTTCAAAAAACATCCGCGAATAATTCACGAATATTTTATTTTTATCCGGTTACACAATTAAATTTTCGGTTCTTGATTAGGAATTGTTTTGAGCGGTTGTAGTTGGAAAAGCGGAATTTCAACCGGTTTGAGCGGCAAAAGTGATTCATTTGATTGAGGCAATTCCGGCAAATGGAGCGGCATCAAATTACCGGCTGAACGATTATTGAATTCCGTTTCAACCGGTGCCGGATTTGTTAAAAACGGATTTTCCGGCAATACCGGTTCGTTTTTCGAAAGCGATGCCGGTTCGAAATTATCGGCAAACTGAAATAACGAAAGCATTTCATCATTAGTTTCGGTTTTCGGAATAACGGGCGGTTTTTTTTCTATTTTTTCAGGGTTATTGTTGTTTGTTAACGATGACGAAGCCGCCGAAGATGGAACCGCCGAAACAGAAATCGCAGAAATAGAAACCGCAGAGGACGGAACCGAAATTTTATGGATTGGTTCGAACCGCGTATTACTTTGGATTACCGGCTTTTTATCACCGGTCTTTTTTTCCGTAGCGAATATTTTTTCGGGAGATTGCCGAACCGGTTCGATAATTACCGGCGGCTGATACTTTTGCGCATATTTTTTGTTTCCTAAATCAACAGCAGGCGTTTGCGACAACGCCGGTAAAACTGTTGCCGGTATTGATGCCGGTTGTACGGAAAATGCGGTATCTTGATTTGTGTTATCGGAATTGTTTGCCGTTGTCTGTTGACCGGAAACCGCACCGGGAGATAACGGCAAATTCGGCAACGGTGCCGCAGTAAAACTACGGTCAATCACTGAGTGAAAATCGGAATCAATAACTCCGAAATCAAGCGACGCTTTCCAAAATGCAGCAGCAACCGCCGCACCGCCGACAATAATTGTCATTGCGGCAAAAATTTTCATGGATGGAGAAAGCGTACGATTTTCGAGTGTTCCCTCGTCGGGAACATTGGGGAGGATGGGGGATGTCATGGCTCTTTCCTTAAAGGTGAAAGGATGAGGAACCGAATAATTGGCTAATGATTGTTAAAAACAACATCAATAATTCGTCATCGACCCAAACTGAGACTTTATTAAAAATTTTTTTGTAAGACGGTACAATCATTATGTTTGATATAATCGGGTTGGTCAATTTTATTCCGTGTAAGTTGTTTTTTATATTTTTGCACAATTTGCTAAAATTTATTTTTCATCTATAATCTTGCCGGTGTACTCATGGACACAATCACATGGAAATTAGTTGCCTACTTTATGATTGTCGTAACTATTTGTATAAATAATCAAAAAGTTAGCGATCTTCGCGGAAGGGTTGGTTGATACTAAGATGGGAAACATTCACACGCAAACATTTCTGTTTTCCAAAACTCAAAAGTAAACCGTTTTATTTTCCAATACAAAAACGGCTGAATATTTCGTCAAGTATTTTGTCGGTATAAACGCTTCCATCAATAAGACCAAGTGTTTCTAATACCGACCGGATTTGTGAAGCAAGAATTGATTCGTCAAAAAAAGGACTCCGCGAATCGCACATCTCCAAAGCTTGTTCCAATAACCGGACAGATTCGTTTACCGATTCACGGCATCGTAACGCCGTACTCCGTAAAATATTATCCGGCGGCAATTCTCTTAAACGTTTCGCAATCATCATCCGTAATAAATCAATTCCTTCTCCGGTTTTTGATGAAACCGTAACATCAATACAGTTTGATTGAGAATTGTTTAATACAATATTACCTAATTCCATATCGTTTAGTTTTGTATCATTTAATTTGTTCAAATCGGATTTGGTTTTGACAAACAATGTTTTTGTTTCATCAAAACCGAATTGATGAGCCGCTTCCTTCAAGATATTTTCAGAACAATAAATAATAAGATCACTTTGTTCGGAAATTTGTTTTGATAATTGTTGAGCGGATTCATCAATAGTATCCTTGTGAAAACCGGCATTGATTCCGGCAGTGTCCGCAAGCGTACACGGTAAACCGTCAAATAAAATTTCGGCTTCCAGATAATCGCGAGTTGTTCCTGGTGTCGGCGAAACAATTGCTCTGTCCGTTTGAAGCAGCATATTAAATAATGTACTTTTTCCGGCGTTCGGCAGACCAAGCAGCGCAACTCTGGGATATTCATTTGAATAACCGCGCCGCATCATCTGTTGTTGTAACAACTCCATTTGTTCACGAACCGCCGTAAGAACAGAACCAATTTCCGAACGTGAAATAAATTCGATGCCCTCTTCAGGAAAATCCAGTCCGGCTTCAAGATGCGCCAGTGTTTCGAATAACGTTTCATGAATTTTTTTAATCGGCAAGGTCATTCCGCCTGCAAGTTGTTGTAAAGCGGTTTTCAGGGCGTTTTGCGAAGGCGCTTCAATAACACCGAGAACGGCTTCCGCTTGCGTCAGATCAAGACGTCCTGACAAAAACGCACGTAAAGTCAATTCACCCGGTCTGGCTTGACGAACATTTCCTGATTTAGTAATAGCGGCAATTATTGCATCAAGAATTGGTTGTGAACCCAATGTGTGAATTTCGACCGCCTGATGACCGGTATAACCGCGTCCTTCAGACCAATAAAAAATTTTCGCCGAAACCGGACGAGCCACACCCCAGAAAATAAGATTACCGGTTTTTACGTATGGTTTTGATTCCGCGTACAATTCCGGTTCAAATATTCCCTGCAATGACATAATAGTTGCCGGTCCATTGATTCGGATCATTCCGCGAATTGCTGTACCATGTGCAGTAGATTGTGCGATAATAGTTTCTTCAAACATGATATTTTGAATCAATTAAAATAATATAACGATTTATGCCAATATCAAAAAAATTAGATATGCAGACGGCATTTTTTTCGTATTGAAAAGAACTGCCGAAAATTTAATTAAAACTCCTAGTTGTTTTTACCGTTTTCCTACCGAAGCGTTTTTTGTTCTAGCCATCGGGTTTGTGTGT
>JAITQV010000199.1 GCA_031288765.1 Planctomycetaceae bacterium | reverse complement strand
TTTCGTAACGCCGTAGCTTCTGTTGTTAAATGCCCATACGCCCAAAATCAGAACGAGGACAATTGTTACGATTGTTTTCAAAGTTTTTTTCATGTTTGTTTAAGTTGGTTGAAAGGTTGGTCGGCGAAACATCGCCTACCCTCTGAAGTTGCCTCCTTTATTGAAACTCTTTTTTAAGATATTCAACGGCGAGTGTGTTGGTTCTTACCGCATCCGAAGATAGGTCTTCCCATCCGGGAATATCTGTATTGATTAATTTCAATATTTCTTTTTTATCTTTGTCGCCAATATCAAGTTTATTCAGAGTAATAGCATGTTGTAATGTTTTACTCTTGGCTTTTAAGTCCGCTAAAATTCCTTTGCTATCGATTTCATCCTGCCAATCCAAATGTTTTACAAAGGCTTCCGTGTCCGGCACTAATAATTTCCACTTATTATATGCGGGTATCAGATCGGTAGCCGGATTGCCTTCTATGAAACGTTTTACGGCAGAAGCGTAACCGTATTCGTAATCGGAACCGTTGATTGTATTTTTTATATTATCTATTTGTTTTTCAATAGAGTCAAACAACTCGCTTGACAGTTCTTTTGACCGCTGATATTTGTGTTCCAAATCTTTTATTTTGGAATCAACTTGGTTTTTCAATTTTCCCAACTCCAAATCATAGGAAGACATAGTCTCATTTGTAACATTTCCTTCGTCATCAGTCTTATAAACAAGACGCCCTGTCATTTTGTTGCACTGACCTATTGCAGCTATTATTAATATCAAAACCACAACACCAACTATCGCCGCCCCGCAACCGTCATCATTATTGCTTGCCATTTGTAGCTCCTTTCTTTATAACAAGTATGGTTGTTTATTTACCGTAAATCATTACCGGTAATGTTAATATTTGGACGGTTTAATTCTGATTGAATGGCGACAGGTATATTTCCCTGCAAAATGTCGTCTGCCATTATCCGAAATTCTTCCGCTTGCCGTTTAATTTTCTCGTCAATTTCTGAAAAATCCGAGACCTGTGAATGGGATAGATCAAAAGATTCAATATCCTTTCCGGCAAGGTAAAAATCTTGGTATTTAACATAATCATCAAGGATCTGCTCCACCTGAAGTAATTTCTGCTGCATCTGAAGTATGTATTTCTCCAATTTCGAAACGTCTTCCGAACTAATTGTCGTACTGCGATTATTGGAATTCACTTTTGCCTGCAAATTCGCTATATTTTCCTTATATTTCAGCAGAGCATTGTAACACTCTTCACCGGAAAATCGGTGTGAACCGACAGTAATCTTTTTTTGTAAATCCGCCGGCGTTGCGTCCGCAAACTTGGGCATCTGATTGGCAATCATTGCATCTTGCAACATCTTGTAAGCCGATTTTTCTTTTTCGATGTCTTCGGAATGAAAATCGCTCATTTTTTTGTCAACCTTTGCTGAAGTCTTCATTTTGTTAATCCTGCTGCAAAAACTTGAGTATGTCCGTTTCATTTCGGCATATCTAGCAAGAGCAATTTCATAGTGATATTTATTTTTAAAACTTGTCTCTAATTTTGTGATTTGCCCCTTTGTGATTTTCGTTGCCGTATCGGTTAAATCAGAAGTCTCTGCGCAACCGGTAAAGAGCAAGACAATAAGAAGTTCGACCAGCATAAAGCCGAACAGTGAAGAACGTAAGAGAGTTAAATGTTTACTTCAATTGGGTTTTTAAGGTATAAAAACTTTATTGTTCGCTAAGTTTTTATACGTAATCCCCCCCCCCCCCCCCCTCTTGCCCATTTTAACTCTGTGGGGTTCATGCTGTTTTTTACGGTGTTTTTCACGACATTCAATTGATTTCCTATCGAATTTTCCATTGTTAGACTCCTTGAAATTACAAGGTTAATATTGAATTTCCCTGCAGCCGTTTGCCAAAAACCTCATGGCAAAAACAAACCGGTTGCAAATTCAACAGATATAAATTATACCAAAGATCAATCGGCGCACAAGTAGGGGCTCGTTAAATTTTACCGGAATTTAAAAAATATTGCCAAAATTTTTTATTTAAGTGTAATCCTTTAACAAATGGGCACCTCTAAAAATTCAGTTTTACAAATTTTTGCTATTGAAAAATAAGGACTTACAAATAATTTTATTGAATTTTTAGAGGTACCCAAATCAAAGATTACATTAAAATTTTTGCAAAGCATCGGTGACTCTTTACAATGGAACTTTTCGTTAATTTAAACATGCGCAACTTAGGCAGTCATAAAGCAGTCATAAAAATAAAGCATCTTTGCAGCGTTTTCGGTGCTTGAATAGATTAGGGAAAAGGAAAAAGGTCTAATATCTACATTTTCCAAGAAATTACAATAGGATATTTCTGAAAACCTTCTTTTCCTTCAAATACAATGTTGTTAATGCGGATTTATTAGCTACGTTTTTTGCCTTTCGATCAAAGACATAGTTAATTCGGCTTTAAATGGATACATTGATTTATTCCCGTTCAAAATATATAATAAACAAACTGTAATAAATATTGCAAAATATTGTTAAATTTCATAACCTTCATGCAGGGACAATAATTTTAAGAAAAAATTTTAAGGAAGATAATTTTATGAGTCTTGTTGGTGATTTGCGAATTCTTTATCACATGGCGGTTCGCCCGATTCGCGGTAAAAATCACGCGGAACGAATGAACCATTTTTACAGCGGGCAGGCAACAGATTACGACGATTTCCGGCGGCGTTTGCTGCGGGGGCGTGAAGAACTTTGGCAGAAAATGCTCGAATCCGAACCCTATGCCAACACCGTTTGGATGGATATGGGCGGCGGAACCGGTTCAAATCTGCATTTTTTCGGGGACGCCATCAATCAACTCAACAAAGTTTATGTTGTTGATCTTGCCGGCTCACTTCTGGAAGTTGCGGATCGGCGGATTTACGAGAGCGGTTGGAAAAATATTGAAACCGCCGAAGCCGATGCAACAACTTTCACTCCGCCGGAAGGTTCGGTCGATGCGGTAACCTTTTCTTATTCGTTGACCATGATTCCCGATTGGTTCGCGGCAATTGACCATGCGTGGAATGTTTTGAAGCCGGGCGGACGAATCGGTGTGGTCGATTTTTACGTTTCACGAAAATATCCGGCTTCCGGTCATGTCAAACACAGTTGGCTGAAACGGACATTCTGGCCCAATTGGTTTGCCGGCGATAACGTCTTTCCCTCGCCGGATCATGTCCCTTATTTGCACCGAAAATTTGAACCGATCTTATTTGAAGAACGACTCACACGGCTCCCTTGGTTCCCCAATCCGTTTTTCAAAATGCCGTATTATCTATTCATCGGGCGAAAAAAACCAACAAAACCCTAAATCTTAACTCCGCAAGGGGTGTGGTGTACATAACCGGCGGATCGAATTTTTCCATGGTAGGCAACCCTTCGCCGAAGGGTTGCGTCGGCTTGCCGACAACAAGGAATATACAAATCGGCGTTAACCGACTTGTTCTATGCCCTGCAAGGGCAATAGAATCCAGCCCGCCGCAACACGGCGGGTTAACGTCCCCACACCATAACCTCGCCCTGAAAGGGCAATATTAGTTGATAGTTGATAGTTGATAGTTGATAGTTGATAGTTGATAGTTGATAGTTGATAGTTGATAGTGTCGCAAGCGGAATTATTGCCGCAACGGTATTAAAACTGAATCTTAACCCCGCTAGGGGTGTGATGTGCATAACCGTAGGTGGAGCGAAGCGCA
>JAITQV010000190.1 GCA_031288765.1 Planctomycetaceae bacterium | reverse complement strand
GTTGTTGATCCGTTACCGCCGCGAGTGATGATCAATGAGCGGGTTGGAATTATTTCCATTGACGAAGGCGTGGAGGTAAAGCCGACGGTTGTAACACATAAAAATATTGTTGCTGAAATCCGTCCGCCTGTTCCGCCGGGAGAACAAGAAGTCAATCCGCAACAATTTGTAGATATAGATACGGATATAAAATACCGCCAAATGACGGGCGAAGCGGTAACAAATCAAAAATTGAAGGCATTACAAGCGTCGCTTGATGCGGTTCGTGTTACGCCGCAGGATATGATTGAGATTATTAAAATCCTCGAACAACAAGGCGCCTTACTCGGCGATGTGCATTACATTGAGTAGTTAATCGTAAACGTTACAACCGCATTTGATTGGTGTTACATTGTATTTTCACTATTGATTTTCGTTATTAAACGGCTATTAACTGTTACCGTCAACTAATTATTCACTAAAAATGGCGATTTCTTCCGTATTGAATTTTTCGGGTGTTCCTTTGGCTTACGAAGCGCAATCAATTGCAGGAACAACACCAAAAACTCCGGCAATACTTCAAACAAAAATTCCGGCTTCACCGGATATTTATGAACGGGCGGACGGCAGTGAAATGACGCGCCGGCAAATTCAACAGACAGTGCAACAGACAGTGCAACAAAACATGCAGCAGGATTTGCCCGCTGAAGAACCTCTTAAATCCGATAACGAAAAACGTTTCCGCGAAGTGTTACACCAATTTGTCGGTCAGACCTTGTTTGGTCAAATGCTCAAGTCGATGCGGGCAACACAGGAAAAGAATCCGTATTTTCACGGCGGTCGTGCCGAAGAAATCTTTCAAAGCCAACTCGATATGGTTTTGACGGACAAAATGACTCAGGCAACCTCAAAAACTTTGAGCGAACCCATGTATAAATTAATGAAAGCCTCAAAGTGATACGAGAATTTGCTGTTGTTTGTTTATGAAGATTATTATTGATGATCATGTTGTTTCGGCGGCGAAGGCGAAACGGAAGAAGTTCACCAAATTCGCCGAACCGCCTTGTGAATTGTTAATTGTAAAATCTGCGTAATTTGCGAACTATTTTTCCCGTGTATTCTGTGGTTAAATAAAAAAGGTAGGTGACCTTTTGCCGAAGGGTTTTCACCCACCGCCGCAATGTAGGGGCGAAAGATTTTTTGCCCCTACCACATATCCGAAGGTCGGCTGACGCCGACGCAATTGTTTTATACGGACTGATAAATTCAGAACGAACTTGTTTCTCCGCCGTTGACGGAACCCAGCGCCCCCCAAACTCCCAGCAGAGAGGCTCCTTCCGTAACACACGGCTGCGTCGGATCACATTGAATCGTTTCGGAGATAAATCGCACCGAACCGTCTCCCATACTGATATTGGCTCCGCCCGCATGATAACTTCCCGCCGAAACAAGAATGTAATCGTTGACTGTATTTTCATTTGCCGGATTTGCCGTAGTTGGCCATGCAAGCGTTGACATACAACTAGGCGAATTGGGCGGTAAAATGGTGTGAAATAACGTAAAACCTGTTCGAGCATCACCCCAACGATGACCTTTACCCGGTGAATATTGATCGCCCGTATTGGGTGTTAAAAGACCGCCTTGTCCCCGCCGTGCGGCACAGGCGGAAGGGGAATCCGTTGCTCCCGAAGGTGTTACAGCATAGGCAAATCCCGTCAAAACACTCATATTTCGACCGGGATCTATCGCAATACATGATTCTCCAAGAAAAACGGTATTGCTCAAACCGTCTGAAACCGAAGCAAAATCAAACGTGGAACCATCATTGGAAGTAAATCCGGGAGTTCCTGCCGGGTCATTTTTCGTATTTCCCGAAACAAACGGTCCTCTTGCAACATTACGGACTTTACAACCAATCCAGGCATCACCTCGATTGAGACGATAACTTGTCCGTCCCGTATGATCGGTGCGGATGCCAATAATGCCGGCTCCATCCGAAGGACATAAAAATGTGTCAATCCGGTGTAAAAAAGCACTGCTGCCGCCGACATCAGGAATCAGACCTGAATCGTACGGAACAGTCGATGCCGCTGTTTGTAAGGCGGAAGTCAGGTCGGAATAAACCGGCTGCTGTTCCATAAACGGCAACAACAGAGCTAACCCCGAATAAATGTCGACTTTGTCAAGACGACATCCGGGATTAGCTGCCGGGTTAAAGGATAACCAGATGTCATCGTTACACGCTTTGACGAGCCGGTTGTGGATGTCGTGAAAATTGTGGACAGCCAAACCGAGTTGTTTCTGATTGTTGGTACATGTCATTCGTCTTGCGGCTTCTCGCGCTGCTTGAACAGCAGGTAAAAGCATTGCAATTAACACGCCGATAATCGCAATCACCACCAGAAGTTCAACAAGGGTAAAACCGTTCGATTGTTTTTTGGTACAAAGTAAAGTATTCATTTTTTTATCTCCTAAAATTGATCCCTCAACCGCCGTCCGGTAAAGACGGCGAATTGAAGGAAAGGGTAATGTAAATGTTTGACCTGTTAATAAAATAAGTGTTTATAACAACCGTGATGGGCTCCGGTTGAATACAAAACGGAAAAAACACAATAAACAGAATTAAGGAGCCGTTGCCGATTCCCTGCCTGCCATTGTTCCCATCGCTCCCCAAATACCGTATTCACTCGGACCCGTCCATTGATGCGGATCACCGGCGATAAATCCCGGTTTTCCTTCACCGGGTAATTTTGTCAAATCACCGGTGTTAATCGTCTCGGAAATAAATTTCACCGCCGAATCTCCCATTCCGATATTGACACCGCCGGGATGGTTACTGCTGACAGTCATATAACCGGGGTTGTCACCGTCGCTCAAACAAGACGGAGCATTGGGCGGAAGAACGGTATGAAATGCCGAACAGTAAATCAAAGAACATCCCCAAGACCAACCTTTGGGTTCCGCCCGAACAGCGGCAGAGGTCAATTCTCCGTTTGCTCCCCGATAAGCGGCACACTTACTCGGCTGATAATTGGGATTCCAATCAAAACCGGCAACAATTCCGCCTTTGATTTCTCTGGTACTTTCCGTATCACCAACAACAGATTCCGCATAAAAAACGGTGTTACTGGTTCCGTCAATGATGTTTGAAAAAGTAATATGAATCCAATGACCGCCGCCAAACACCCCGCGTGTTTCTGCGGCGCGGTCTTGACACCAGATGTCACCGCGGCAATAACGATAACTTCCGTAAGGTTTACCGAGTTCCGCCTGATTGGCAGTACCATCCGACGGACAAAGGTAAAGATTCATCCGGTTACGAAGCGGAGAATCCTTCGTCGTTCCGTCCGGCGCCGTATATTGATTGGAGGAAGGTAAAGTTGAGGGAATGTACTGAGGGTCATTCGCATCAGTTTGAACACCATAGGTGATCGCCCCAATCAACTCGTCGTAAACCATCTGTTGTTCCATAAACGACAGAATAGTAACAAACGGATTGTAAGCGTCGAGGCAATGCCCTCGCCGTTTCGTCGAATTGGGAATCGCTTCTCCCGTCCCCGCCGGCGGTTGAATAAGCCAGAGGGAATCAAGGTACGAACTGGGAACTCGTTTGTGGGCGTCGTGAAAGTTGTGGGTTGCCGTGCAGATTTGTTTGATCTTGTTCGTACACTGCATTCGCCGTGCCGCTTCGCGCGCCGCCTGAACCGCCGGCAACAGAAGAGCAATGAGAACGCCGATAATGGCAATGACGACAAGAAGCTCAACAAGAGTAAAGGCACTGGGAAGAGATAACGTGCCGAAGATGTTTCCAAATCTACGTACCCCCCCCCCCTTTCTCTAAATTAACATTTTCATAATTTGTGTTAAACATGGGTAATTCTCCTTCATGTTTAGGGTTGAAAAAATAGTAAAAACATCAAGTACCGTCTTTTTTAAGGGCAAAATCAAATTGATTCTTGCCGGAAACAACGGCTGCTTTAAACGGTGATTTCGCTTTATCCCCATACGATTCGGGAATAACGGATTGTGATTTCACCACATCATACATTTGCATGTCGGGACCTTTTTCTTGTTTACCGGTTGGAACGGACTCCGTTTTGAGTACCGTAACGATGTAATCGCCGGGAATTGTTCCGGCATCCGGTTTTCCAAGAAGTGTTTGGAGTTTGTAATGACCATTCTCATCGGTTTGGGCATAAGACGGTTCCCCTTGTCCCGCTGTTGCCGGAGAGAAATTAACCGTTGCCCCTGCCAATGGCTGACCTTCAAACGTAATTGTTCCTTCGACCTTATCCGTGTGAATCGCATTTGTCCCGCCGGAACAGCCAATCACAAAAATCAGGCAAACAAACAAAATGAAAAACCTCAAAATTTGTTCCATTCGATTTCTCCTATTTAATATGAGTTTTACACGGAATTCGCTGAAATTCGGATTTGTAAAAGGATTTACAAATAATTCTTCGGTAAAAATCCAAACTTTCAGAGATTCCTGCTAACAAAAAACCAACACACTCGTTTTAATTTTGATAAACACTACATTTTTTACGTTTTCAAAATTATCGACAAGACCATTGTAAATATGAAGTCATTCATCGTCAATGAGGGGGTAATACAAAAAATTTTCTCTCCGCCAAATTTTTTCTAAAAACGGATTCTAAATAATTGGGGGTGCCTATTCAGTCGTTTGTTTTACGGAATTGCTCAGCAATCGACTGAATAGATACAAACATTCCGTTGAAATATTACGAAAATTTAAAACAAAACATAACCGTTCACAGACAATGCCGTAAACAGTTACACATCAACCGTTGTAACCTTTTGCGGAGAAAAAAATTTCCTGCCTTGCGAAAATAAATATGACCGGTTATAATGACGCCCATGGAACTTTTAATTCGTACATAATCCCTTAGAATTAAACACAATGTTCCGTATGTTGTTATGGTTGTTGAAATTGTCTTTGTCATACTTTGTGAATTAGGAATTGAAAAATGAAATTTACGAAATTATTATTTTGCCGAATGTTGGAAGCGGTGTTGGCGTCGATTGAAACGAATCTGACCCTGTTGAACCAACTGGACGCCGCAACAGGCGACGGCGATCACGGAACGGCAATTCTGGCTGCAATGAAAGCCGCTGTATCCGGCGCCGGAAAAAACGGAACGTTTTCGGCAACACTCGAAACTGTCGGTTTCGATGTCATGTCAGAAGCCAGCGGTTCAACCAGTACGCTTTCCGGTTTATTTTTCACCGGTATGGCTGGCGGAATCACCTCCGAAGAACTCAATGTTGATGAAACAATTACAGCATTCGAAAACGGTCTTGCCAATGTTCGGACAATGACAAAGGCTCAAACCGGTGATAAAACGCTAATGGATGCTCTCATTCCGGCAATTGAAGCAATGAGCCGTCTCAAAGGAACCGACACATCGTTGTCGGAAATTTTTCAAGCCGCCGCAATTGCCGCACAAACCGGAGCCGATTCCACAAAAGAATTGATCGCCAAACACGGCAGAGCAAAAAATCTCGGCGAACGAAGCCGCGGACATCTCGATGCCGGTGCTGTAAGTACCGCATTGATTTACGCCGCTTACGCTGAAACTGTTGCAAAAAATACGTAACCGCCGAAATTCCTCCTGAAATCGTCCATTAACAATTCAAGTCAAAACTTTCTGTTAAAATTTTCCGTTGAAATTCGTTAAAATTCCCCGCAGAAATTTTACGATTTATTGTGAAACAACAATCAACTCTTTACTCACACAAACGCTTATGTTAAAAACTTTGATTAAAACGTATTGTTTTTTTGTTCTTATATTATTTGCATTGACCGTAACCGCCGAAGCCCAGACGCCCCGGAAAACGATACCAACACTTGGAAAATTTGAGGAGGCGGTTCGGAATTACGCTTACCGAAGTCTGGATGATCCGCCAATTCCCGGTTGTTCCTTGTTTGCGGGAAGTTCGTCGTTTGCTCTTTGGGGTAAAAAACTTGAAACAACATTCGCCGAATACGACGCCGTTAACCGCGGCTTCGGCGGTTCAAATTTTGCACAAAATATCCTTGCGCTGGAACGGATTCATTTACCGTACAAACCGGCACGGGTGATTATCTTTTGCGGAACAAACGATATTGCTCAAGGAACCGATGTTGAAACGGTGTTTCGTAATTTTAAGTATTACATCGCACGGCATTGGAACGAAAATCCTTTGACCGAAATTTATTTCGTTTCGCCAACTCATGCTCCGGTTCGTGAAAAATTTTGGCAACAGGGAGATGAATTTTGTACAAAAGTTCAGGAGTTGGCTTCGAAAACAAAAGGACTTTTTTATATTGACGTGATTACGCCGATGAACGGCGAAGACGGCAGAGTTCGTGAAAATCTTTTTATCAAAGACCGTCTCCATCTCAATGATGACGGTTACACTCTTTGGGCGGAAACATTCAAAAAAACTTTTGAAACACAAAATAAAGTCCGAACAAAACCGGATATTCGGGAATTGTTTCAAAATCGAAAAAATCTTGGTTTGTTCGATGATCCTCGTTTTGCGGAGGACGGAGTTGCAATCAAAGAACCTCCGGCAGTTGATACAAAATTGAATATTGTTTTTATCGGCGACAGTATTACAATTGGCGGCGGGGAAAATTCACCGCCGGCACGGTGTGCGGAATACCTGAAACAGCAAGCCGGTATCAGCGAAGTTGCGTTTTCAAATCAGGGAGTGAGCGGTTTGACAACTGTTGATTTTTTACCGTCGAAAAACAAACAATTTCCCAAAGTTCTTGAAGCGGCAAATCAGTTCAAAAATGATCAATCCGGTAAACTCATTTTTTCGATCATGCTCGGAACAAACGACAGCGCTGTAACCGGAACCAACGGTTCACCGGTTTCGCCGGAACATTACCGCCGAAACTTGAAGGAAATTGTTGATCGGTTGCTGACGGATTATCCCGATTCAAAAATAGTGTTACATCGTCCGATCTGGTATAGTGATACAACACAAAATAATGCAACTTATCTTTTGGAAGGACAACTTCGTGTAACAGTTTACGGTCTTGAAATTCAATCGTTGGTCGAATTTTATTCACGGACACCGGATAAAACACGGGTTTTCTTAGGCGATACCGATGCGTATTCTTATTTCAAAACGCATTATGAATCTGCGATGCGCCACGAAACCGGCAAAAATGGAACATTTTTTCTGCATCCGAATGATCGAGGTGCCGATGTGTTGGGACGATTTTGGGGAGCCGCAATTTTTGAATCCGTTTTGAATCATGTTCCGTAACATTTTTCGGTAATGATAACAACACCGTACCGTTCAAACCGTAACGCGGATAAACGCAACAATTTATATTCAATGAAAGCACGCCCTTTTTATCTTTTTTTGACCGTGCTGTTCTTTCTCACATTTAGTATTGGGTGTTGGAGAGGGGAAGAACCGGTTGTCCTGAATTTTTATTGCAGCGAAACGTTTTGGCATGTAATGCAGGAGGAAACCAAAGCATTTCAACAGATTTACGGTGTGCACACCGTATTGATTCCGATTTCGTTACCGGAACAGAACGACCCGCCGCAATCCAATCAGCAATCGTCCGACACTTCAACCAACAATACTTCAACAAAAATGCCGCCGCTTTGGAAAAATCGTCCGAAAAATCAAAATCATTTTCAATCCGGTAATATTGTTCTTGATCCTAAAATTGAGTCCCTTATTGAGAAACTGTCCGATAGTCGGCATGGTGATGTTTATTTGACGGATTCTTCACTCGAAATTGACCGGCTCAAATCTTTTTTGTTGGTAACCCATGAATATCCGTTTTGTTTTTTGACCATGACACTTTATGTACCGAAGGGTAATCCGTTGCAAATTTATTCCGTCCACGATGTTTTTGAAAAGCAGTTACAATTAGGAATTACATCTCCTTCAAAAGACGGTTCCGGGTATGTTGCCTGGAGTATTTTGTCGGATTCATCGGATGATTCAAAAAAGATCAATATTCAGGAAGAGTTGATACGGCAATTTGACCGGCAATACGATCTTTGGGATGCATTGGAAAATGAGGAGATTGATGCCGCTTTGGTTTGGGACGCCGCCAATCTCAAAACGTATCTGCGTACCAAATATGCGGACGAATATTATAAACGTTATAAAATCCGGTTCGATGAAGCGAAAAAAAAATGGGACACGAATGAAATTATCAGGCTTATCGATGAAATGTATGAGGAATTGTACAAGGAAAAAGATTTTGTCGAAAAAATTTCTCTTTCGGGTACATCTCTTTCGGAAGAGAATTCAAAGAAACAAAATGAAACAATTTTGGGAAAAGAACATCGGGTGATTCGGATTTCGTTAATTTCTTTGAGTACAACATTGCACGACAAACAAATACGGCGTTTTTCAGATTTTTTGATTTCCAATCAAGGCAGGAAAATATTACAAAAACACGGTTTTACTCCCAATCTCTTATGAAAGAACCGTAACATTTCAGTAAAAAAAATTTCCTTCGATACTAAACTAATATCGAATATTGTGCGATTATGCGGAACCGTAGGCGGGGCAAAGCGACACTTACGGTCAAGACTTATTCCTCTTTAACACGCCAACGCAGGAAAGAATCCAGAAAACCCTGAATATCACCGTCTAAAACCTGGTGAAAATTTCCCATTTGATAACCGGTTCGGGAATCTTTAACCCGTTGGTCGGGATGTAAAAAGTAGTTGCGAATTTGTGATCCGAAACCGACTTTTGCCATATTTTTGTACTTTTCCGCCATAGCGAGTTCCCGTTTTTCTTCTTCGGCGCGAAGGAGTTTTGCGCGGAGCATTTTCCACGCCATTGCCCGATTTTTATGTTGGCTTCGTTCCATTTGGCAATAGACAACGGTGTTGGTTGGAATATGAGTTAGGCGGATGGCGCTGGAAGTTTTATTGACGTGTTGTCCGCCTGCGCCGCTTGCCCGCATGGTATCTTCGCGGACATCTTCTTCACGAATATCCACATTGATCGAATCGTCAATTTCCGGCGAAACATCAACAGCCGCGAAACTTGTCTGGCGTTTTCCTTCCGAATTGAACGGACTAATCCGAACCAACCGGTGCATTCCCGTTTCACCTTTGAGATACCCGTAAGCCGTCGGTCCCCGCACCACAAAACCCGTACTGTTAATTCCCGCTTCTTCGTTTTCCTGCCAATCCAGAAGTTCAATTTCGTAACCGTTGGATTTTGCCCAAAGCGAATACATTCGAAAGAGCATTTCCGCCCAATCGTTTGCGTCGGTTCCGCCGTCGCGGGCGTTAATTGTTACGATGGCGGCGTTGCCGTCGTAAGGACTGTTGAGTAAGGCTTTTGTTTCGAGTTCTTCGAGCCGGTTTTCGAGGGTTTGCAACTTTTCGGGAATTTCAGCACGCAATTCTGCGTCTTCTTCGCCCAATTCAAACATCAGTTCCAGATCCGTTATTTCGGCAATCATTTCGTCGAACGGTTTCAGCAATATTTTGAGCGAACGCAATTTACCGACAGCGGTTTGTGCTGTTTCCTGATTATCCCAGAATCCGGCGGCATTCATTTCGATTTCGATATTTTTTGCCTGTTCATTTTTATTGGCGTAGTCAAAGAGAGTCTTTGAGTTGAGTCAGCCGCAGACGAATTTGTTCAGCCCGATTGATCCAGTCGTTTTCAATCATAGAAAGTTGATGGGAGTTAGGAAAATGGAAATAATTTTTCTGTTCATAAAGCCGGCAAAAACGGTACAATAAAAATATCCGATGCCGGTTATATTGCATGAATTTTTTTCAAGTGTTAAGTCATTCTACTCTGAAATATCGGCATTGGCAATAGTTCCTCAAAATTTGCGGGGAAAAATGTGCATAGGGCATCTCTAATAATTGGTTTTATAGTTTTATTTTTTTGAATTATTATTTTTTTTGAAATTTTTGGTCTGATTTTTGTTTTTCTCTATAGGGCATCTCTAAAAATCATCTATAAAGGGGGCTATTGTTGCGATTTATTTTGCCGCAACTTTATTCACTACTAACTATAAACTATTAGCTACAATGTTGCAGGCTTGAATATTACAATCGCTTTCGATAAAATATTAAAAGATGATTGAAAAACAACTTGCGAATGTTCTTCTCATCAATACCGGTATGTTTCCGGTTTATCAATAGTGTGTTGAT
>JAITQV010000188.1 GCA_031288765.1 Planctomycetaceae bacterium | reverse complement strand
AAAAAATGAGAAAAATTTATTTTTTTTGCCAAATTCGGGTAGGAAAAAAAAAGTTTTTTTGGTATGATGATACACTCAGTTTTGGCATTACCTTCGGTATTGTATGCCGGAGGGTTGGTTCAATCCTTTTGCCGTTATTTTTCCCTCAACGATGATTCAATGACAAAAATTAAAACGACCCCCGCTGTTTATGAGAAAAATAGTTTAACAATCCAACAATGGATTGTGTTAGCATTTTCTTTCCTGCTTGGTATTGCAGCCGTTCTGACTGTTGATAAACTTTTTATTGCGGATTCCATGCCGACCGGCTCCGTTCATGCGGCAATCTCACACCCCTGAACAATAAAAAAGAACCCTGCAAAAAAAGTTTAAAAAAACCATTACAGAAATAAACAAACCATTTTTTCACGGAGGAATATCCAATGGGAACACGTATTCCGTTAGACAAATCCTATATCGAACAGAGACTATTGGAAAAAAAACTCGAACTCAGCACTGCGGAAATCGGACTTTCCGTTCGAACTACCAATTGTCTCGATGAACAAGGTATTTGTACTGTTGGCGACTTGCTGGCGTGCCAACGCAAAGACCTTTTGAAAATTGCGAATTTCGGCGAAAAAACATTGGAAGAAGTTTATAAAGCCCTTGAAAAATTGGGACTTATTCGTGCCGATCGCCGCCGTCCAACGGCTAGATCGGCTTGAGGTGAACGGTGTTTGACGATTCTTCCGGTTTTTCGAGACGTTCCATTTCCAATCATTCCGGTTCCGCCCGAACAGGAAAACCCTCTCAATCGGCTCGGCATCGCTGGGGCGAACCGTTTTTTTATTTAATTATTTTTATTACGGGCGTTGTTGTGTTTTGCATCCAACTCTGGACGTGGGCAATTCCGCAACTAACGTTTTATCAGGAATTTATACCGTCACGCGGCACCGTTGCCGAAACGAGAATTTCCGAAACGACGATTGATTCGGTGAGTGTATTTCGACCGGAAGTTCTTCTGGAACATCAGGTTCAAGGGATTTCTTACCGTGTTTGGACATTTGATTTGCGAACGCTGAAACCCAAAGAAGGGTTTGTTGCCAACCGGCAACTCGCGGAATCGGTATTGCTGCCGTTTCAACCCGGTCAATCAATCGAATGTTGGTATCGAGCGGGACATCCCGAAGAAGCGGTTGTTGTTTGGAAAAATTCCGTTTGGGGTTGGTTTTTTTTACTTCTTTCGTTTTCGCTGATAGTTTCGGGGCTTGTCGGTTTTGTCCAATCTTTTCATTTGATTGCCGTTTCCGAAGAACGGAAGGCAGCCCGAGCCCAATCGGTTTCTCCGCTTCACTCTCTAACCGCTAACTCACGGCGTTTTGATTGGCACACGGTTCCTGATATTCGGTTCATCAACGAAAGTCCGGGAACCCATTTGGCGTTTCGTTTGCCGATTGGCAACCAACCGATTTTTCCGCTTGTCGGATTGACGTTGTTTACAATGGCGTGGTTTATTATTTCTTTTGGGATTATGCTTCACTCCTTTATTTATCCGGCGGAAAACAGGTCGGATCAGATTATTGGGGTTGTATTTCGCGGTTTATTTTGCGGGGTTGGGATTATTCTTTTGGCTAGTGTGTTGCACCGGTTATTTCTTGCGTTCCGTTTGGGGCTGACATTGCTGGAGATTTCGGATCACCCGTTATATCCGGGTCGAAAATACCGTGTTTTACTCCAGCAATCCGGTGTTTTGAGGTTTGATCATTTTTCTGTTGATCTTGTTTGTGAGGAAATTGCTCGGTTCCGGCAAGGTACTGATACGGTAACAAACCGCAAAGATGTGTTCCGGCAAACCATATTCCGCCGGAATGATTTTGAAACAACACCTGATTTACCGCTTCATCAGGAATTTTTTTTTCAGCTTCCCATTGATGCGATGCATTCATTCCGTCACGAGAACAACGAAATTCTTTGGAAGATTGATCTTTACGCCAAAATTGTCGGGGAATCTGAAATTCGCCGTGAATGTCCGATGGTGGTTCGTCCTGTTGTGTTGAACGATTTGACGTTGGAAGGGGGCGGACTATGAGTCGAATCATCAGTAAAATTATTAATTCTTCTGCGGAACGTGTTAATTTGATTTTGCCGCGGATTGTTATTACGTTGGACGGGCGTGGCAGCCGGCTTTATTATCCCGGTGAAACGTTGGCGGGGAGTTATTGGTTTGATTTTGTTGGCGGTGATGATATTCAGGCGGTGGAGTGTTCTATTCTCTGGCATACGGAGGGGAAAGGCAGTGAAGATATGGGGGTTCATGCTTTTTGGCGTCATGCGACGGATGCCGGTGATTGGATTGATCCGCGTCGACCGGGGCGGTTCCGCACGGTTTTACCGCAAAGTCCGTTATCTTATTCGGGGATTTTGATTAAAATTTATTGGTCGGTTCGTATTCGGCTTTTTCTTTCGGACGGTCGCGAAGCGGTGGAGGATTTGGCGTTCAGGCTTGGCAATCTTCCTGATGTCCGCACTTTGAAACCGGTTGATCTTTCATAAATAGTAAAGCGGATTCAATTGTCTGAACTATTTTAAAAATCCAAGATTTATTTGATTTTTAAAAACAGAATCATTGTAATCCAACAAATCCTAAAATTCACTGTTCAGACGACCATGACAACCGGTTAATGGTATCTATTCGGTCTTTACACATCTTGCGGGGTTAAAAATCTGCACCGTCTGGCGAGGCGAACGCGTCGTGCATTTTGTCAAACGCGTCACGCGTGGGCACAAACGCGTCATGCGGGGGCACAAACGCGTCACGCGGGGGCACAAACGCGTCACGCGTGGGCACAAACGCGTCACGCGGGGGTACAAACGCATCACGCTGAGAGACAACTGCGCCTTATTGGTTATTTTGTTTGGATTGTTTTTTTAACGCGGAAAAAGACGCGGAAAACACTGAACGATAACTTCCGCGTTGTTCCGCCTACAATTCTTTTGCCGGTTGTGCTGATGTTAACAATGAAAATTTTGCCGAAATCAGGATAAATTTTTGAACAACTTCTTTTGTTTATCGTAAATAGAGTTAATGAAAAACGGTCGGAAAGTCCGACTCGGCGTAAAAAAATTAACACCCTAATTATTTTCAAAACAGAACAATGAAAATGACCGGAAAATCAATCTTGAAACTCATTCTCGGAATGGTCATCTTAACCTTGCCGGTATGGCTTCTTTATGCCAACGGCGAAAATAAGACGACACAAAACACTCCCGAATCCAATGAAAATGTAAACACAACCACGCTTGCTCCGGCTTCTTTTTGGATCGGTGTTCAGGTGGCGCCTGTTCCCGATATTTTTCTTGCCCACTTCGGGGCGAAAAAAGAAAATGCCGGCAGAGTTGTTGTCGAACAGGTTGTTCCCGACAGCCCGGCTGCAAAAGCCGGCTTGAAACGAGGAGATGTTATCCTCCAATTCGCCGGAAAAGAAATCAACACGCTTCACGATTTAGTGGGGCAAGTTTCCGAAGCAAAAGAAACAACAAAACAAATTCAAATTATTCGGGACGGAACCAAAGTTGACCTGAATATCACCCCCGTTCCGCGCCCAATAGAACAAATGGTCATGCAGGGAATCCCGTTTCACGGCAGGGCAATCATGCCCCAACCGCTATTGCCGCCGCCGGGAATGAAACTCGGTCCCGAAATTTGGATTGGTCCGCGCGACCCGCAAAAAATGATGCGCGAAATGGAAGAATATTTTCGCCAAATGCAAGGCGGCAACGATAGCGATCAACTCCTCATTCTTCCCGATCAGGACAATCCATCGGTAAAAACCTCTTCGTCGGGAAAACAACTCTCCGTTTCTTCAATCACCGATAAAGACGGTAAAACCAAAATCCGTGTTAAACAAATTCTTAAATCCGGTGATTCCGGCGACGAGAAAAATTGGGAAGTCGAAAATATTGACGATCTTCCCGAAGAAATCCGCAACGAAGTTAAAACACTGTTAGGCGGTTCTATCTCCGGCTAACAACCGAACGGCGAAAATCAGGTCAGGCAACTAACCCGCCCCGTGCATCATCTGTTTAAGTTTCGGGGCGAGTGCCAACGCAATAAAACCAATAATCATCGGAATTATTGCCATGACCAGAAAAAAATCCGCAAGTCCGGCTTTCGCTCCGAAAAAGAAATTAATACCGTCGTCCGCTCCCAAAATACTTGCCAGTTGACCCGCCAGAATGTACGCCACACTGCTCGCCATAAACCATAACCCCATAAAAAACGACGCATACCTCGCCGGTGCCAACTTCGTAACCATCGACAAACCAATCGGCGAAAGACAAAGTTCTCCCCACGTCGCCAGTAAATAACACACAACCAACCAATAAGCCGCCGCATTTCCGTTGGTTGCTTTGGCGTCGATGGCACCCGGAATCATGACCAGAAAACTGCCGGAAACAAACAACAACCCAAGTGCAAATTTCGTCGGCGTACTCGGCTCTATGCCAAAACGGGAAAGAAATGTCCAAATAACCGCAAATATCGGCGCAAAAACAATGATGAATAACGCATTAACCGATTGATACCATGTTGCCGGAAAAGTGTAGGTATTCGCCTTCGGGGTAAAATCTTCACCCAAATCTTCCTCTATCTTTTTCAAATTCTTCATCTCTTTGACAATATCTTCATAATCCTCATATTCTTTGCCGCCGGAACGGGTTTTCAACAACGATGTTTCTCCGGCGGGATTGGTCGGGTTGGCTTCCAAACCTTCCGCCTTTTCTTCGTTCTCCCCAAAACGCTCTTTCAATCCGGCGGCTCTTTCACGCAATTCGGGATAAATTTCAGCGATGGAACGTTCCTGCTCCAACTCAACCTTGCGAAATGAAAGTAAACGGCTAGCCCGTTCAAAAAACGTCTCACGCTTAACCTCCTCCAATCCCGCACCGATACGATTCGCCTGATCTTCCAACTTCTCAAGACGAACAATGATCGATTGATACTCAACAACCTTCTCATTGTCCAAAAAATAATCGCTCACAAATTCCGGCGACGCTCCAATCACAGATTCCGAGATATTACGGTCGGTATTTTTCTTTGCAAAAACATTCAGCGACGAACCCGCCTGCTCAAATGTCATCCAAAACGCAATCACAAACAACGAAAGAACAACTATTACAAACATCCGATCATAATCTTTTCGGTCAAGCGGTCTGGTTTGCTCATAAACCAACTTCTCATGCGCAACCTTTTCCTCTTCCGTCGTTGCCGCCGCAGAATCATGCCTGACCGGCGCACCGCCTATGTCTTTCAGATGTTTCCTGCCAAACACAATAAAAGATAGTAAACCGCAAATCATACCAAAACCGGCAATAATAAAACCCAAATGAAACCCGTAAATTTCCGCAACCGTACCCGCAATCAGCGGAGAAAAAAATGCGCCCAAATTGATTCCCATATAAAAAATCGTAAACGCAACATCACGCCTGCGATCACCTTGCTCATAAAGTTGACCGACCATAACCGAAATACACGGTTTGAAAAATCCGTTGCCCAATATCATCAAACCGAGACCGATATAAAAAACAATCAACGCCGTCGGGTCTGTTGCAAAGGTAACCTTCACGCCGCCGCCTATCCGAATAAACTCGGTTGCCGCAAGAAAAAATTCACCCAAAGTCATCAACAACGCACCAATCACAACACACGCCCGTTGACCGATAAAACGATCCGCAATCCAGCCGCCAAGAAGCGGTGATAAATACACCAGCCCCGTGTACCAGCCGTATAATTTATAAGCATCCGCCTCACTCCACCCAAAACCCGGCGTCCATTCACCCGTAGAGACGCTCATCAAATAAAGAACAAGAATTGCCCGCATTGAGTAAAACGCGAACCGTTCCCACATTTCTGTTGTAAAAAGAACCCAAAGACCAGCCGGATGGCGTTTTGGAAAGACCGGAATATTTTGTGAATTGTTTGTCATAAATTTGTCAAATCAATCTGAGGTTGTTATTTTCTTAAATGGTGAGGTATTCCCGGTAACGATTGGGAATTTAACTTGGTTGTTAGTGTAACCGTTCCCGCCCGAAAATACAAGATAGGGTAACAATACTTTGCAACACCAATAAAATGTTATTTTGTAATTATTCAGTGATTTGTTGGGCAACGGCTCTACAAATGACGGAATAGACACGGTCAATCCTCGCTCGGAGTGAGAAATTCCTCGCAAAAAACGACACAACACCAACCGAAAGAATTATTGACCGGAATTTGACGGCTGGCAATTAAGAATTGCGGG
>JAITQV010000173.1 GCA_031288765.1 Planctomycetaceae bacterium | reverse complement strand
GCGGTATCTGCGGACAACCTCTCGATTAGAAATCTTTAAGAAAAAATGCCGCAGAAATAGTACAAAGACTCCTTATTAACAATATTAACAATTTTTGCGCTGATTTTTCTTGTGATCTTGCTGTAAAAGTCCGGTTTGGTATAATTAAATGAAATTCCTTTTGGAACAAGATTGGGTATTTCAATTTTTATTTACGTTTTAAGAAACTAAATACCATGCCGCTATCAAAACACCGATCAATCGTTTTACTGGTTTCCATTGCTTTAACAAGCCTTTTAGTGGGAGCGGGATCAGTGGGCTATTACGTTTATGCGTTTTACCAGCCCCAGCCTAAAACCGCCAACATAAACGAAACCGAAAAAAAATCCCCCCAACACCCCCTAAATCTGGTACGGGTTGATACCGCACGCAAAGAATTGATCAATACCATCAGACCCTTTCACGGAAAATTGATCGAAGTTCAACTCGCCCGAATCTCAACAGAAGTGTCCGGTCTCGTAGTGGCTTTGCCCATCGAAGTAGGACAAAAAGTAAAAGGCGGCGAAACACTCATCGCCCAAATCGACAAAACCTGGCTCGAACTCACCATCGCACAAACCGAAGCCGAAATCAAAATCCTCGAAAAACAATACGCCTTTCAACTCTCCGAATCCGAACGCATCGAATCCCTCGCCCTAAGCCGCGCCGTCTCCGAAAGCGAACTCAATAACCAACGCACTTTGGTCGAACAATTCCGCCAAAATCTCGAAAAAGCGATTATCGCCAACAAAGAAGCGAAAGAAAAACTCAAACGAACCACCATTCTTGCCCCCTTCGACGGCTACATTATCCGCCGTGAAACCGGACTCGGCGAACTCCTCGCTCCGGGAACTTCCATCGCCGAAATCGTTTCGCTCGGCTTTATCGACGCCCGCGTCAATGTTGTCGAAGAGTACATCAATCATATTAAAATCGGTGATGAAATGCCGATTATCGTTGACGAACTCGGCATTAAAGTGGTCGGCAAGGTTCATTCAATCGTTCCTTATGATTTGATGGCTCCGCGCAGTTTTCCGGTTATTGTCCGGTTGGAAGACCGGAACGGAGAACTAAAAGTTGGTATGAGCGCAACAGCATTGGTGGCAATTACCGACCCGAAAGAGGAAATTGTTGTTTCCAAAGACGCCGTCCTCATGAAACCGGACGGCTCAACCGTTTGGACGGCGGTTCCGTCCCAATCAAATGAAACCGATTCCTCCGTTTTAACCGCCAAGCCCCTTCCCGTTAAAATCACCGCCGAAGGTGTCAATACTTATGGAATAGAACCGGAAACCGAAGAAGGACAAACCCTTCTTGTTGCCGGAGCCAAAACGGTTATCGAAGGCGCCGAACGGCTTATTCCCGACCAACGGATTCGGATTGAGGAGATTGACTCGAAACTTCTCGAAAATCTTCCCCCCGTAACCGGACACCGCGTCATCCAACAAAAAGCAAGAATCGGAAGGTAATTATTAGCAATGTGTCCATTAAACGTAATCTCCTTTTGAAAATGACTTTTGACTTTATTATTATTCAACCTTTTACCAATTTCGGCTGTTATGTCACAAGATTTTGTCTCTGAAATTCACGGGTTAACGATCAATACGTTAATTACCAATGCGATTATTATGTCGGTGGAGAGTTGTCTTCAAATGTGTGATTTGAAGACGCGGGTTGTCGGGATAACAAAGATTCCGATTCATTTGCCGGATGCTCCGGTTACCGGAATGATTGGGTTGAGCGGGAAGTGTACGGGTTTTCTCTCGCTCACAATGCCCAATCGGGTTGCGACGTTGGCGGTTTCCGGTCTTTCGATGGAAGAATACACCACTGTCAACGCTCAGGTGGTGGATGGGGTTGGGGAGATCACGAATATTATTGCCGGAGGACTCAAAACAAAACTCTACAATACGCCGTGGATGATTAACAATATTACGGTGCCTTCGGTGATTCTTGGGAGCAATTATAATATTTCCTATACCAAAGGCATTGAGTATTGTGGTATTACGTTTGAGATTGACGATCCCGAAACAATGTCCATCCAAAACCGTGTTTTCATGGTCAACACCTCACTGATTCAGGCAACATCGTAATTGGCGGTTTTTTTTACGTGTTGGGGTTGAATTGTGATTATAAAAAAGATTTTTTACCGGCAGGCGAAACCGGATATTGCAAAACATTGTTTCTCATGTAAAATAATGCGAATGATTGAATTAGTTGCGGACTTTTCCAGGCGATATCTTATGATTGAGCAAAAAATTTGCCGAACTGGCGGAATTGGCAGACGCAGTGGACTCAAAATCCACCGCCCGCAAGGGCATCCCGGTTCAAATCCGGGGTTCGGTAGTGTGAAGGGAATAATTCTGACTCCTTACAGGTTATTCTGTTGCTAACTTCACAAATTGCCGCTAGTCCTTTTCTATAAGGACTGGCGGATTTTTTGTATCTATTCAATCATTTACAAATGCACTATTGGGAATCACAGATTTGGGATTTATGATTGGAAATTTGGCACTATTTCAGCGGAATTTTTTCTTAAAGATTTCTAGTCAAGAGTAGGCGCGTTTCACCAATCTTACGATTAACAATTCAAGAGGTAGGCAATCGTTGGGTGAAAGCCCCTCGCCGAGCGATTGCGTCGGCGATAGCCGACTTGTCCTATGCCCTGAAAGGTAGGGTGTTCAAAAGGGCACTTTACATTAATTTTATTCTCGTTATCATTTTTGTTGTAATCTATTTATTTTGATAG
>JAITQV010000161.1 GCA_031288765.1 Planctomycetaceae bacterium | reverse complement strand
TCCGGTTTTCACTTCTTTTTCAACAGATACTCAGTAGCAACATTTCCCACATCATAATAACCTTATTACCTTATTAGAAGTAGGGAATAAGGTAATAAGGTTGATTTTATGAGGAAATTGGGGCTACTAAGGTTGTTTTGTTCGGAAATCAGGTTGAAAATAAGGTTGGTCCTACATCATAGTTTGGCAAAGGACTGAATAGATACAAACAAAGACCACTTTGTGGCATTTGTGAGTATATTCCGTCCTTTGTTGAAAAAAGACTCCGTCAGATAGGCAATCGTTAACAACTTAAACGAAAAGGGCGGTGTTGGCAAAATTACCAACATCACCCGTCAATCATTTCCCGCCAAACATACTTCACTCATTTTGAATTCGTAATCAAATTACTTAATCTGTTAATTTGACGGTGATATTTTTATCATCTTTTGGTGGAATTGTTAAACGCAGGTCGGTTGTTGCTTTAATCTGCGTTTCGTTTAATCGATAATTTTCAGTCTGCATGAGATAGCGTTAATTAGTTTTAAAAACTTAACAGGTTACGGACATGTGAAAAAAGCCCGTTTATTTTTTTATTAACCGCTGAATACACAAAGCACACGGAAAAAAATAATCGGCGGAAACCGGTGTCATATTCAGATTACTCACTGAATTTTCTGCGGTTAATAAAACAGGCAATGAACGGTTACAGTTATTTTTTGGGATTATCTTTTTTTTCGATTTTCGCCCACGAATCCCGTAACGAAACGGTACGGTTAAACACCATCCTGTCCGGTTTGGAATCAGCGGAATCAACACAGAAATATCCGATGCGTTCGAATTGGTAGCGTTCTTGCGGAATTGCCTTCGCCAAAGCCGGTTCCAGTTGCGCATCCGAAATAATTTCCAACGAATTTTTGTTTAAATATTCTTTATAATCAATTGGGTCTTGCGGATCGTCGGGGTTTTCTTTTGTGAACAACCGGTCGTAGAGCCGGATTTCGGCATTGACGGCGTGTGCCGCACTCACCCAATGAATCGTTCCCTGCACACGGCGGCAATCCGAAGATGTTCCGCCGCGTGTTTCGGGATCGTAATTGCAGTGAACTTCCGTAACATCTCCGGCGGCGTCTTTCACGCAACCCGTACAGGTTACATAATAAGCGTATCGCAAACGGACTTCCTGACCCGGAGTGAGCCGGAAATATTTTTTCGGAGCGTTTTCCATAAAGTCGTCCCGTTCAATATACAAAACCTTTGAAAACGGAACCAATCGTGTGCCGTCCGTTTCATTTTCGGGATTATTTATTGCTTCAAGTTGTTCGGTTTTATTTTCGGGATAATTATCAATAACGAGTTTGACCGGACGCAAAACGCCCATTCGCCGTAACGCCCGTTTGTTGAGGTCTTCGCGAATTGCGTTTTCGAGTTTAACCACATCGATCATGCTGTTCATTTTGGCAACACCAATTTCGCGGCAAAACGCCCGAATCGCTTCCGGCGTGTAACCGCGCCTTCGTAAACCGCAAATTGTCGGCATACGAGGATCGCTCCAACCGGTTACGAATTTTCCTTTGACGAGTTCCAGCAATTTCCGTTTACTCATTACGGTATAAGTTAGATTCAGCCGGGCAAATTCATATTGATGCGGTCGCCAGATGTTATCGAGATTGTCGAGAAACCAATCGTACAACGGGCGGTGATGTTCAAATTCCAACGTACAAATCGAATGGGTGATATGTTCGATGGAATCTTCAAGCCCGTGCGCCCAATCATACATCGGATAAATAATCCATTTTGCTCCGGTGCGGTGATGTTCGGCGTTGACAATCCGGTACATAACCGGATCACGCATATTGAAGTTGGGCGACGCCAAATCAATTTTGGCACGAAGAGTCCGTTCCCCTTCGGCAAAATCTCCGTTACGCATTTTTCGGAAGAGTTCGAGATTTTTTTCCGGCGGAAAATCACGTCCGGCACTTGGCTTCATTGGTTTATCCGGTGTTCCGCGGTTATCGCGCATTTCGTCCGGTGTTTGGTCGCAAACGTAGGCTTTACCTTTTTTGATCAGTTCTTCCGCCCAAACGTACATTTGGTCAAAATAATCGGAAGCGTAACGGATACGTCCGGTCAAATCTTCGCCGGTAATCCATTGGACATCTTCGATAATGGATTCGACATATTCCGTTTCTTCTTTGGAAGGGTTGGTATCATCGAACCGAAGCGTGAAATCTCCGCCGTATTTTTTTGCCAGACCAAAATTCAGGCAAATACTTTTGGCGTGACCGATATGCAGATAGCCGTTGGGTTCCGGCGGAAAACGGGTGGCGATACGTCCGCCGTTTTTTCCGTTACGAAGATCGTCTTCAATAATTTGCTCTATAAAATTCAGCGAACGGGGTTCTGAAATATCTGTAGTCATAGGGGTTGTTAGGTGTTCGGTTTGTATCGTGATTCTATGAAATTTTCATAGGAAGTGTAATTTATACTCTGTTTATAGTCGGAAATCAAGATTTAGTTTATAGTGAATAGTGTTGCAAGCGGATTTCCAATGATTAGCGGTGGACGGCAAAAGTTAGACCCCAAACGGTCGGCAATAAGGTGTAAGTTTGATGGAACAAAACATAGATTGACCGTCTTCAATCCATCATCATCGCTTCATCATTGTTCGGAGAGGTAGGGAACAGATGGCATGGAATAAAGAAAAGAAATTTGATTGTGTAAAATTCAACGTTGTTTTACCGGTTCCGCGATAACCAATTAAAATTAGGAATTCATTGTTGTATTTAATTTCTGTACTTTCTAAAAAACAAATTATTTTTAACTTATTTTTCAACTGCGAAACTCGCGAAAAAAGCAATCGGTTGAATGATTGTTAAAATTGATTTATTATTTCTTTCCGGTAACACCAAGTTTCAGTATTGGCGGAATTGTGTTGATTGTTCGACCGCTGAGATTGAAAATCACAAAACCCGGTAAATTTTGTTTCCGGACAATTTCAATTTCCGCCGCAACACAATCAGGTGTCATGTTAATACCGGTTGCTGTTGCGCCAATACCCGGATACAAGGGAATCCGATGAGCGATGAGTTCCTTCTGTTGTTTAGCTAGTGTTTCAAAATTCCTTAGATTTTCCGTGTAATCCATCGGACAAATGAAATCAAGATAACCTTTTTCAACCCAAACAACCCAATCTTGTCCAATACTGCGGCGGCAACCGGGATAATTTGAAAACACAGCCGCTGAAATTTTAATATTGGAACGGATTTGTTTGGTTTCCCGGTAAACCCGTTCAACCAATTTTGTAATATTATCACACCGCCATTGCTGATACTTCGCCGCGTGAACTCCATCACCGCGAACATCTTTCGTCCAATTCGTAATATCACAACCGGTTTCTTTCACAAAACGTTCACGACAACCGTCACAATAACAATAATTGTCGTCAGGATAACGAATGTAATCGAAATGGATTCCGGCAAGATCGGGATATTTTTGTACAAGTTCGCAAAACGTCTGACATTCGAGAGTAATATTGTCGGGATGTGACGGACAAAGCCAATCATTTGAGTTTTGGTCATAGACGTCTCCGTTGAAACTTTTTTGGATTCGTCCTGCTTTTCTCATTGTTTCAATAAATTCCGTCGGCGAACCGGTTAATCTGTAACAAACTTGCCACGCGTGAACTTCAATGCCATATTTTTTTCCGGCTTTAATTGCTTGCTCAACTTGATCGCCATATTGTTCAAATTTTTTACTTCGCGGAATGACGTTGCTGGCGTAATGTGCGTAACCGCCCCAAAGAAGATTTGAAATTACGGCATTAAAACCTGATTCGGAAAGTTCTTTCATTGTCCGATCCCAATCGCCGTGATACGCGCCCAACCCGGCATGTTCCCACCAAGCACGAAATTCCGGCGTTTTGGACGGAATTGACGCACAATATTGACGAATCGTCTCTTGACGGATTTCCTGAAGCGCATCAAGAAGTTCCTGAAATTTCGGAACAAATTGTCGGAGAACCGTTTCATCAGCAATATTCGTTTGAAAAAATTCCGGCGTCAACTCAAAATTCCGGCGTTTTAATTCTTTGAGAAATGTTTTCTCCAATTCAACCCGTTCTTTTTCGGTTCGGCCTCGTACATCACCGATATTGAAAAGCGACCTCCATGTCCGAACAATACTTTGATGACGGAACATCGGATCAAAATGTCCGAACAATGTCAGCAGAAAATTATTTTTGGTTTCGGAATCATCACCGGTTAATATATGCGAAAAGAACGCGCCCCGATCACTCAATAACAAAGCCGGATGTTCGGTTTTCCGACCGGCGGCATCGTACCACCACGCCGCAACTTTCGCATGAAAAGATGCTACCGGTAACGCCGTAACAATATTCCATGATTTTTGTTCCATTTCGTCCAATTTTTCAAATGGAACGGTTTTTTCAAAACGAATTTTAGCAAATGCCGAATCACCTTCGGGTGATTTCAAATATTTTCCAAATTCAAAACCGAGTGTTTTTGCGAGTTCCGGCGGAAGTTGATAAAACGCAACGATGTTTCCGCCGTGTTCGGCAAACGTCTGCAATATTGCAACTGTTTCCGGCGGAAGTTGATAATTAAGCGGCAAAACAACAATTTTGCAATCGGTTAAACGTTCCGGTGTTAATTCTTTCGGAGAAATGGTTCCGGCTGGAATTTCGAGCCGGTTCATTCGCGACACAAGCGATTTTCCGTAATCGGATTCCTCTTTGGAACCGGAAAGAACAGCAAGAATCGAATAAGGTATGATTTGAATTTTCCGTAATTTAACGGTTGCGTTACACGATGCTCCGCGCCAAACGGAAAAACGAATCTTATCCGCTTGGTCTAATGGTCCCGGAGTTCCTTCCGTATAGAAATTTTGGGAACGCAAAATCTCGGCGTGAAACAAAATCTCGGTGTGAAATTGGTTGGTTCCGCCCGAAAAAACTTCCTTTGTTGTAACTGCATAACCATACCAACCGTTACCGCTGTGAAAATAGAGTGTAATATTTCCAATCGCTTCGGGATCATCACATTCAAAATCAATTTCAAAACTGTTGGCTCGTTTGATAAGTGATGGATTGGTTATCGGTATATCAACGTAAGCTCGGTCAGCATTCAAATCCGACGCAAACGGCAGTGAAAACGTTTGTTTCTGTGGCAAAAGCGATTCGGCTCCGTAGGTTATCGAACCAACAATTAATAAACACAAAATTGTACGAAAAACAAACATGATTTGATCTCCTGATTGGGTAACGAATTAAACTAACTGTATAGATTGAAACAAACGAAGCCGGTTAAGGTTAAACCGAAGTATTCATAAAATTCTATTATTAATTGTAAGCAACATAATAATAGATTTTTTCATTTTTTATAACAGGTGTATCAAATTCCTTAAATATTACAACATCCAAAATAAACATTTACCCAAAATACTGTATCATTTTCAGTCATTTGTTGAACAATTACGCAAGACGAACCTCATTATTAGTGGATAGTGGAGAGCTGATAGTGGGTAGTATCGCAAGCAAATTCCTACCGCAACGACAATGATTTCGCTTACGACACTCTCCACTGTCAACTATAATCCAATCCGGCGGTTGCGTTTCGCTCCACCGCCGGTTATGCACATCACATCCCTAGTAGATTTAGGGTTAATACTGAAAACAAAAGACTGAATAACCCTTTTTTTATTGGATAATCCGGCTTATCAGAACAACTGATAGCAAATTCCAATTCTTTTACCATTGAGATGGTTTACTCCGGTGAATCTTCTTTTGTGGATTTGGTTTTTGGTTTTACCTTACTCTTTTGCAAGAGTTTTTCCGATTCTAAAGCACCGTTTGCTTCCTTGATTTTTTGTACTTGGTCGGAAGTCAGTAAAGCATCAACCTGTTGCGCTTTTTCCTGCTCCAAAAGTTCAATACGGATTTTCAACAACTCAATCAACTCGGCATATTCCTTTTGGATGGAATAGATATCGTCCCGCTGTTTGTTGGTAACGATATTCCGGTAACCATTGGGAAGCCGTCCGGTCAATTTTTTCTCAACCTTTAAGCCGTTCATTGCCGGATTGCCCAGTTCGGCTTTTTCGAGTTGCAAACGCGTGTTGGCTGGTTTGACGGCACTATCAGACGGTGCCGGTGTTTCCTGTGCCGTTATTACGATAGCGGAAAAAAGAACACAGAAAACCATTGAAACTAAAAAAAGATTTTTTGTTTTCATCATTTTGACATTTGGTTGCGCCGTTGAAGAGTTTAACGGCAAGTTAAAAAAGTGGGAAACGGAATTTTCCCATAAACTAAACTTGTCTTATTTTCCAATTTTCCGAACTGTTGTCAATCGGGAGTGAGAAAATTAATGAGCGGGAAATTTTGATAATTGGGAAATTTTGGATTTTTGAGGTAACTGTCTATTTTTATGAACCACAGAATACACGGACATTAGTCAATTGATAAGATCACAAGTTTATTTTTTGAGGATACAAAATGAATACAATAACAAAAAAACATTTTTGCGTCCGATTTTCTATAAATAAACTAACCTTGAATTTGTACGTAAACATTATTACTATTACAAAGTCCGCGTATTTCGTTTACAATATGAGCCGTGTGGTGAGTTTGAAACGTGTTAAAAGTACAAAATAAAGCCGGATTCTTCGCGTAAACTGCCTTAATCGGCAATAAAAATAGGGAAAAACAAAAATGATTCAATAGAAAAAAACAAAAATCAGACCCAAAAATTCAAAAAAATAAAACGATAAAACCAATTATTAGAGATGCCCTATAAAAATATTTCCTCGTGTTTACGAATTAGCATGATACATTTTTATCATACCCAATTTGTGAACACGAGGAAATTTATTGAAAATGGTTTTTGTATTAATATGAGTTTTACATTTTACTCATTTTGATTCTTCTTGCGGGAAAGCACGGCGCTGTTGCCGGTTTTGGTTTCTGCGGTCTCCGGTTCCTTCGCCGGGTCGCCAAGAATCAGGATTAACACGGTCGCCTCTTTCAGGCCGGTCTTCGCCATTCCGCCGATCCCGAACTCCAATTCCAACCTTTTCCCGAATCTCTTTGGCTTCGGTCGTTAATTTTTCAGCCTTTTCTTTTTGTTCGGGAGTTAGAATTGCCTTGATCTGATCGGCAAATTTTTTGGTTCTCACCTCGTTTTCGGCTTGAAGCTCAGAACGTAATTTCTCGCGGTCTTCCTGGGAAAGCCGCCGCCAATCAACCTGACCGCGTTTTTCAAAAGCGGCACGAGATTCAGCCTCACGTTCTTCATTGATGGCTTTGAGTTTTGCTTTTTGCTCATCGGTCAAGTTGAGAACATCAAGCGACCGAACATTCAAAAACGGCGAATCAAGACCGCCAATTAACTGAAATTGCAGCGTTTTGAATTTTTCCTGTTGTTCCGGCGTTAAAATTTGGTTAATTTTTGCCTGACCTTCATCAATTCTTTTTTCGGCTTCTTCACGGAATTTTTGCATTTCTTCACGGGAAGGCATACCGCCGGAACCTTGGGGACGTTCGGGGCGTCTTGGGCGTAATTCTTCGGAAAGTTTGAGCAGTTTACCGACTTGTTCTTCGGTCAAATCCAATTGACTTTTGATTTCCGCGTTGCGGATCAACAGCTCAACACCGCCGCCGGGAATACGAGCCCGATCTCTTTCACCGGGGTTGCCGGGTCCGCCGGGAGCTTGACCGCCCGGTTGGGCAAGCACTAAGGTTGAAAACACCGCAACGGAAAGAACAAACAACATTGTTCCAATTACTTTTTTCATGTTTTTCTCCTTCATAAACAGATTAAACGGTAAATACACGGTAAATACAATGAGAAGCCGCGTTATGGCTTCTTCGTACACACTGATAAAGAAAAACACATTCCGGTAGCGAATGTTCCGTGAAAAACCGAAAAAGTTTTTTTCACTCGTTTATGCGGCGAAGCTGCTGTTATTTTTTCAGCCGTTTGTCGAATTATTTAGTTTTGAGTTGTTTTTAGAATGTTTCACAACAAAAAAAATTATATTACGAATAAAAATCAAAAGGTAAGCGGCGTTTTAGTTAATAGTTTATAGTTAATAGTGTCGCATGCGGATTTTTTACCGCTACACAATAATTCCGCTTGCGAACTATTCACTATTAACTATTCGCTATTCATTATTAACTATTAACTACAAGATCGGCAACCTTGACGAATTTACCAGAATACAATAAAATCTTGCAAGACTTGTATGAATGTAACATCCAATATACTTTTGCGTTTTGAAATTAACGGTATTCATGCTGAAAAACATTTTTCTATCAATACTTTTACTGCTTGGCGCTGTTTCATTAAACGCTCAGGAAAGTAAATCCAACAACATTAAAAATATGGAAAACAACACATTACGTCTGATCTATCCGCAATGGCAAGGCGGAATTATCAGCAGCCTTTTGCCGGAATTAAATCCTGATGATGCTTCAAAGGGTTACTATTTAGGCGCACAACTGTTGAATTTTCTGGCTCCCGCCAATACCCAAAAAACAATACAAGTTCCCGTTTCATTGGATATAAACGACAGAGCAACAGAGAAAGGTATTAACTCTTACAGAGCCATCCTGAAACAGACAAAAGATGCGCTTAAAATATTGAATGAAAATAACCCCGAACGTGTTGTTATTCTTGGCGGCGAATGTTCCGTAAGCGTTGTGCCGTTTACCTATCTGGCTTCCAAATATCCTAATGATGCGGCTGTAATATGGATAGATGCACACCCGGATATTAATCTGCCGGGCGATGTTTATGAGGGCTATCATGCTATGGCACTCACCGCCTGCATGGGAATGGGCGATGAAGACTTAATCAATACGCTCCCCGCAAAAATAGATGCTTCCAAAGTGTTGATTGTCGGAGTCCGTGAATGGGACAAAGGCATGAAAGAACGGCAAAAAGAATTAGGCATAAAAGGTTTGGCGTCTTCCGAAGTTTCGGAAAACAGCTCTGCCGTCATGGAATGGTTGAAAAATGCGGGAACGTCAAAAGTTGTTATTCATTTTGATTTGGATGTTTTAGACCCTTCGGATTTGATAGCGGCAGTCGGTGTTGTGCCCGGCGGAATGAAAATAGATGAAGTTGTAAGAATGATAAATGATATATCAGTCGAATACGATATAGTGGGGCTTACAATTGCGGAGCCAATGCCGCGAACAGCAATCAAAATTAGAAATATGTTAAAGGAATTGCCGTTATTGAAGTAAAAAAACGTATCTATTCGATATCTATTCGGTTGTTTGTTGAATTATTTCGTTTTTGGGTTGTTTTTTGGTAATTATTCCGCCGAATGTTTCATTTTGCAGCGATTTTGGGTGAATTTGCATCTTTTT
>JAITQV010000137.1 GCA_031288765.1 Planctomycetaceae bacterium | reverse complement strand
TCAGAGGTTTTTCCAGAAGTCTCAGAGGTTTTTTTTAAGACCTCACTGGTTTTTTTCTAAAATTAATTTGCTATAATGAGTCGGTCAACGGTTTTAACAGTAAACTTACCGGTTTGAATTTCAAGCGTATCTATATTCCGTAAAATCAATAAACCGGAATTTTTTTTAACGCGGATTACGCAGAAAAACGCAGAAATCCGCTAAAAAGTTTTGCGGTTTTCCGCGAAAATTCCGTGTTTTTCGCGTTTAAAATACCGATTGTTTGATATTGTACCGTATGTTTTGATATTTTGTTTGCCGGTTTTAAATGAAAGGAAAAATTGTTATGCCGCATACGCGGGATTATTTACCCCGCAGAGCAGGGTTAAGATTCAGTGCTAATACTGAAAACAAAGGACGGAATAAATACTATTTTTTACCTGCGAAACCCGCGAAAATAACAACCGCCCGAATAATTATTTACAATTGTATCGGCAATTTTAACGGCGGATTTAATCCGCTGATATTTTAGGTTATGAAAGATTTGACATTGCAAAAGGAAAATTCGCCGGAGAAATCCAAAACGCAAACTCCAAAGCGGCGTTTATTGCGGCAGGTTGTGGGACCTGATGAAATTGCGGAGGTGGTTAGCAGTTGGACGGGGATTCCGATGAGCCGCATGATGGAAACAGAACGCGCCAAGCTGCTGGTTCTTGAGGAACGTCTTCACCGGCGTCTTGTCGGGCAAAACGAAGCGGTTGATGCGGTTTCCAATGCGGTGCGCCGAAGCCGCAGCGGATTGCAAGACCCCAACCGCCCGATTGGTTCGTTTTTGTTTTTGGGACCGACCGGAGTTGGCAAAACGGAACTGTGTAAAGCGCTTGCCGAAGCCATGTTCGATGATGAGAATGCGATGATTCGGATAGATATGAGCGAGTTTATGGAAAAACATTCGGTGAGTCGGCTTATCGGGGCGCCGCCGGGTTATGTCGGTTATGACGAAGGCGGGATGCTTACCGAAGCGGTTCGGCGGCGTCCGTACAGTGTTGTGTTGTTTGATGAGATGGAAAAGGCTCACCGTGATGTGTTCAATGTGTTGCTTCAGGTTCTCGATGACGGGCGTTTGTCCGATAATCAGGGACATACGGTCGATTTTACAAACACGATTATTGTTATGACGTCAAATATCGGCAGTCAGGTGATTCGGGAGATTGCCGGCGGGAACGGTTCGGAGGAAACAATGCAGGAAGCGGTAAAGGATTTATTGCATCAACATTTTCTGCCGGAATTTCTGAACCGGATTGATGAGACGATTATTTTTCATCCGCTGAACCGGAACGAAATTACAAAAATTGTTGATCTGCAACTGGAACGGTTAAAAAAACAACTGGAAAAACAAAATATTACGTTAACAATTTCCGACCGTGCGGCGGCGGAAGTTGCGGAACGGGGTTATGATCCGGCGTTTGGGGCGCGTCCGTTGAAGCGGATTATCCAACGGCAAATTCAAAATCCGCTTGCCGTGCTGCTCTTGCAACACCGGAACGATGAAAAAACAACAGTTCATGCGGATTTTGCGGACGGAAAATTCGTATTCCAATGATTTCCATTCCGTTTTGCACTCAATCCTGCGTGAATTGATTTTTCAATTTTTCAAACAACTATAATGAGACTTTTTCCATAAACCGATTTTTGAAAAGAACAGATATATTAGTGACTCAAATTCCAAAAGCAATGAACGCATTTCCTTATATCAAAACGTTACAAATCAACGATTGCTATACTTATCAGGGTCTTATCATTGACACCGGAGTTGACGGCGATTCGTTTAAACATATTATTATCACCGGTAAAAACGGTTCTGGGAAAACAACTATTCTGAATCGGATTGCTTTTGTGTTAGATAATATCCGCGTTGGTAACTCTCCTAAAGAATCAATCCAAATGTGGGAAAATCAAATCAAAACTTCACCGGCAATCGAACAAGATTCACTGAAAAAACGACTGAAAGACTATAATGATGTCAAACTAATCTTTAATAATGATTATTATGGGCGGTTAAAAGAAATCAAAACGGAATTTATTCTTTCTTATTTCAAAGCCAATCGAATTATTCATCTTAATAATGTTCAAACTGTTACAACAGAAACGAATTTTACAACGTTTTTGTCTGAAAATTCTGATTCCTTAGATTTCGTAAAAAGTTTCAAACAATATCTGGTCAATAAAAAAGTTCATGAAGCATTTGATATGATTGAATCAAAAGTGAAACAGGTTAATGAAAATAAAAAGTTTTTCGACGGTTTCACTCAAATGTTACGGGGAATTTTTCATGATGAAAAACTCGAATTGGAATTTAAGAAAGAGACATTTGAATTTTTCCTAAAACAAGGTGATGGTCGCAGAATAACCTTTAATCAACTTTCCGATGGTTTTTCTGCATTTTTGAATATTCTCATGGATTTGTTGATGAAAACGGATTTGATTCGGCAACAAAAAAACGATTTTTCTTATTATCCTAATGGTTTTGTGTTGATTGACGAACCGGAAACACATTGTCATCTGGCAATGCAATATGAAGTTCTTCCGTTAATCGCGGATCTATTTCCGAATATTCAATTGATTGTTGCAACTCATTCACCGGCGGTAATTTCCAGTTTGCGTAATTCGGTTGTTTATGATTTATCGAGTCAACAATTGGTTTCGGACGAGCAACGTCTTGGCAGTAGTTATTCGGAGTTAATGATTCGGCATTTCGGATTGGAAAATGAATTTTCACCTATTGCCGACAAAATCATTTCCGATGTTCAGGTTGCCGTTTTGGAAAACAATGCTGAAAAATTAAAACAAATCATAATTGAGAACGATAAATATCTGACTCCTTCGTTACGGTTGGAAATCGAAAGTCAAATTATTGAAATTCAAAGTAAAAATATCGAATCATGATTAACATTAAACGTACTCAAACGATTCCGGCAAGTTTGGACAGACCTGAAATTAAACAGTACATTCAGGAATTGGCGGCATACTTGGACGATCAGCAAAACAGGCAAAAACCTAAAAAACCCGGTTCATATCGAAATTCGGATATTTTGGAAATATTTGACAGCGACTTCTTTGCAAAATGTTATTTGACGGAAGAAAAATTTCCCAATTCGTGGGTGATGGAGATTGATCATTTTATCCCTCAAAATGAACGTCCGGATTTACTTTACGAATGGACAAACCTCTTTCCGATTTCCCACATTGCCAATACGCTGAAACCAAAGAAAACACCTGAAGGCGGCTATCTGAATCCATGTGATAATGCAGATGATGTTGAGAGGGAAATACTTTATGCTTTGTTCGAGTTCGGAAAAAGACCATCATTTGTTGCGAAAAATCCGGACAATTTGAAAGCGGTCAATACCGCAAAACTTTTAGATACCCTTCACAATGGGCATAATGATAATACAGAAAAAAAAACAGAAACTCTGAGACATACAATCCAAAAAAAATTTACTGATATTATGAAAACAATTAATAAATGGCAAAATGCGAAAGAAAACTCTCAAGAGAAATTTCAAATAGAAAAAAAACTGAAATTGCTTCTTTCCCGTAAATCGTCTTTTTGCATGCTTTGCCGTTCTATGCCGGCGGTACGGCATAATTTACCGCAGAATTTTTTTGATTAGTAATTGGATAATTTCAGGGAACTTCTAAACCCTTCCGGTTTGGGACAAAACTGTTTTCAAAATGTTTCACAACAAAAAAACATTCCACTAAATAAGTACAAAATTTTACAACTTACATAAGAACAATGTATAATACGCTAATATTATTTTCGCTTTTACCGTTATCCGGTCCGGCAGCCGGAGAATATCTTGCCGCGTCGCCCAATTCCGCAACGGTTTATGTGGTGAAAAAGGCAGGCGCCGACGAACAAATTCCGGTGTTGCCGTCGGAACCCAAACGGCGAATTGTTGGGTATCCGCCGGAACAACCGGTGTTGCCGTCTCTTGTTGTTCCGGCTGCGGATACAATAATTCCGGCAACAAAGGTTTCGTCTGCGGCGGATACAAACGCTTCATTTGCACAGCCGGAACGTGATCCCGATTCCGCCCATGTAACAGGAATACTTGAAATTCCCAAGAGAAATCATGTTATTCTGGCGGCGGCGTATCAATCGGTATTGACTACGCTCAAAACCGAACAGCGTGACGCCGAAGGTCATATTGTTACAGGAGCGGACGGCAATCCGGTTCTGATTCCGATTGTTGAAGGAATGTATGTTTTCAAAGATCAGATTCTTGGCGGTTTTGATGATCGGGAATTGCAGTGTAATCTTGAGATCAGCGAATGTAAACTTGATGTTGCGGTTGCGGAACGGGAAAAGAGAATCGAAGTGGAATTTGCCGCATGGGGTTATCGTGTTGCCGAAGCCGAACTCCAAATGTTGATGGAAACAAATAAAATGCACGAAAAAGCAATTGCTCAAATCGAAATCAATAAAGCGAAATTAGCATTGCAGCAAGCGGATGCCAACCTTCAGCTTCAAAAATATACGCTCGAAGAAGTTAAAACACGAGAAGTAATTGCCAGCGAAAAAGAAGTCGCTAGAACGAAAGTTCTTATTCATCTCCGTAAATTGATTGCTCCCATAGACGGGGTGATTGTCAAGATTGACAAGGCGGAGGGCGAATGGTTACGGGAAGGCGATCCGGTGTTGGAAATCATGCAGATCAAGACGCTTCGTGCAAAGTGTAAGGTCAGTGCAAAGTATTACACGCAGGACATGGTTGACGGCAAGAATGTTACGGTTTCAATGCGGATGGTTAACGGCAGCACGGAGGAATTTCCGGGCAAAGTTGTTTTTGCGCATCCGAAAGTGGAAGCCGGAGATTTGTTTGAGGTTTTTATTGAAGTGGAGAACCGCCCAAGCGGACGTTCGTGGCTTCTCCAACCCGGGCGTGATGTTTCCGCCGTTATTCATTTATAATACAATTTCAGGTAATTGTCCATTTATTAACCACAGAATACACGAAGCACACGAAAATTAGTAAATTGATAAAAATCTCTTTTTATTTCTGTTTTTGAAATTCCATATTCTCCCCCCAAATTATAAATTCCATGTGTTTCGTGTATTCTGCGGTTAAATAAGACAGACAGTTACGTTGTTTTATGTAAATAGTTTTCCGGTTTTCTGTTTTTTAATTTTTTTCGAACAGTTCTTTATTTCCGATGACACGGATTCCGCGAGATTGCAATTTTTCAATGGCGGCGTCGGGATTGTCGAAACGGAATACGATTACGGCGTTGCCGGTTTTTTGGAAGAAGCCGTACATATATTCGATATTGAGACCGGCTTCATCCAGAACGTCGAGAATATCCGCCAAGCCGCCGGGTCGGTGATCCACCGCCAAAGCAACGACTTCCGAAACTCTGACCACAACACCGTTTTTCTCAAATTCTTCTCTTGCCCGTTCCCAATCCTTCACGAGAATCCGCAAGATACCAAATTGTTCCGTATCTGCGAGAGCCATTGTTTCGATATTGATTCCGCTGTTTGCCAAAGTTCGGCAGGCTTTGCGGACGTTACCCGGTTTATTTTCCAAAAAGAGCGAAAGTTGTTTCAGTTTCATGGTTGTAAAGGTTGTAATAGTGATTGACGGAAAAATTGGTTGACAAACGAATTGGTTGAATACCGGTTGATTTTAGCGGAAGTTTGTTTTTCTTCGGTTGTTCTCCGAAATATCCGCATTGTCGGAATACACACGAATATATCCGAAGGTTAAAATATACCTGAACAAGGGGGATGTTGACAAGTCCCCGCAAAAATTATCGAAAAATAGATAAATTGTGTGATGTTTAAAAAATAAAATGGACAGTTATTTTTCCGTGTATTTCGAGTATTCTGTGGTTAATAAAAATTGACCGAAAACAGACACAAAATTGGTATCCATGTGACCAATTCCGAATTTCGTCTGGGAAGATAGTCTGACATTTCATTAAAAGGGTAAAAAAGTTGTTAAATTTATGTTAAAAAACGCAGTGAAAAGAAAAACTTTTTGTTTGTCCTGTTTTTGGGAACGGAGGTTTCGTACTTAGGTACGGAAGTTTCGTACTTAGGTACGGAAGTTCCGTTCTTAGGTACGGAAGTTCCGTTCTTAGGTACGGAAATTTCGCTCTTGGGAATGGAATTGCCGTAAATGCTTACAAACGTTAAATTTATAGGCAGGTTGTTTTCGGAAATCATTTTTTCATAATATTTTGAGGTTTTTTTCGTTAAAAGTTTGTAATCCAAAGGCAGGCAACCCATTTCCGAACGGCTGCATCGGCGTCAACCGACAAATTTCTGTTTCCGCACGGCAACCGGAACCTTAACCCCGCAAGGGGTGTGATGTGCATAACCGGCGGTTGCGCTGCGCTCCACCGCCGGTTATGCACATCTCGCCCTGCGGGCTTAAAATAAAAAAACATTTCACTGAATAATTAAAATGGTTTTTACTAATGTTTTTTGGGGATTACCATGTCCTGCGGACATTCCGGCGAACTTTCCCGGAACTCCGCCAAGCTTTCCCGGCATGTCTGAAAATTAGGGCTGAAAGCCCTTAATATCCTAGCGTAGGGCAACATATTAGTTGATAGTGAATAGTTAATAGTGAAGACGCAAGCGGAATTTTTACCGCAATGACAATAATTCCGCTTGCGAACTATTCACTCGCCGCTATCCGCTATCAACTCCCCACTACTCTCCATTAATTTTAAATATTTTTGGGGAGACGGTCTTGATTTTATTATGGAACTATGCGAAAATAATTCCTTCGATTTCCCCACAACGGTTGTTTCAATACCACCAATTATCCCTGTTTTCGGAGAACTAACTATGTCTGAATCAAAAAATGTTGCGTTTGTCTATCCAAGACTTTGTGTTGCGTATTTTTTACAGTTTGCCATCTGGGGCAGTTGGGCAGGTGCGCTCGGCGGTTACGCAGGTCGTATTCTCGAAATGCCCGGCTGGCAAATCGGTTGGCTTTACGCCGCCATTCCGCTCGGAGCCGTTATTTCACCGCTCTTTATCGGTCCCATCGCCGACCGTTATTTTGCGGCACAAAAAGTCGTTTCGCTGCTCCATTTCATCGGCAGCCTCTGTTTGTTCGCCTGCGGATTCCTTTGCATAACAGGAAATCAGTCCTTTGCCGCACTGATGACTTTGATTCTCCTGTCCGGTGTGTGTTTCATGCCCACCATTGCACTGGTCAACTCCATCGTGTTCAAACACTCCAAAGAAGGAAGCGCTCCTTATGTTTTTGTTTTCGGAACCATCGGCTGGATTGTAGTCAATTTGTTTATCGCCGCATTTCTCGGCGGAGCCGATCAACCCTACTTCTTTTTTGCCGGCGGCGGCGCAGGTTTGTTGCTCGCTCTTTACAGCCTGACCTTGCCCGACACTCCGCCAAAAGGCGCCCCCGCTTCCGGTAAACAACACAGCTCTTTGAGCGACGCTCTCGGTCTTGGGGCGTTAAAATTGTTCAAAGATCTCGGGTTTGCGTTTTTCGTCCTTTGTGCGTTTCTGGCAAGTATTCCCGCATGTAATTTCTTCTTTCCGTTTCAGGAAACCTACCTGAACCAACACGGCTATCCTTCACCGTTGGCTCTGACAACTCTGAATCAATTCTCAGAACTCTTTTTCATGTCGCTTCTTCCTTTGGCGATTGGAGTTATTGGCTTGAAATGGGTTCTTGTTCTCGGAATCGGAGCATGGTCGTTGCGGTATTTCGTCTTTATGGTTCCGACATTCGAGTTTGCCGTATTGGGTTTGCTGTTGCACGGTTTTTGTTATAGTTTTCTTTATGTCGCCGCTTACATGTACGCCGACAAAAAAGCACCCGCCGATCTGAAAGCAAGTGTGCAAAGTCTCATGGCATTTTTGCTTCTCGGTGTCGGACAGGTTCTGGGCAGCCAACTGTACGGATATATACGTGATTTACCGCAAAATGCACCGGAAATCACGAAAACCGAAGGTTCCGAAATGATGTTACCGCAATGGAACGATATTACAATGGTCGATTCCGCATGGCGGTATTTGGATTTAGGAAAAACCGTAACCGATCTCCTTAACAATAAAAAAGTTCAAGAGAATGAATCGGCATCCGATCTTGGTTCGTTGCTGGACACCGACAAAAACAACAGAATTAGTGCGGCGGAACTTGCGGCGGCAAAGGAAAAATTATCCATCGGCGGTACGGAATACAGTAAAACCGATCTCGAAAAAACCTTTCGGAAAATCGCCGACAAAACAGAAGGCGATTTTGAAATAATCCGAAAAGATTACCTCGCCGCCCAAGCCTACAACTGGAAAGGAATCCTCCAACCGCCGGCAATCTTCATCGCAGTCTTTTTCGTACTTTTTCTGATTTTCGGTAAAAACCCCGATAATGAAAAAAAAGAACAACAATAAAACCTTAACATGGATTCCTTAACTTGGATTTTTGATAATTATCAAGAGATGAGCAGTGTGGTTGATGTGATACGCAAAAAGTGCCGCAAGCGGATTATAAGTGTAACGTTGATAATTCCGCACGCGGCACCATTGCTCGCTTCAACAAATGAAATCTCTTGAAAAAACCGATATTCACAGTAAAATAAAAAACGAATTGTCCTTCCGGTTACGCAATCGCTTTTGAAAACAGAATATGGCAAAAATATTGTGGCATCCGGCTTTTTGCGGGGCAATGCAACTCGAACTTAATGAGTACCGCGATGTGTTGGAATTCAAAGATGAATATCAATTAACAAAAGGTCCCTTACGTGTTGATATTCTCATTATCAAAAAACGTAAAGATATTGTTATTGATAAAAATATCGCACGGAATTTTCGGCACCATAATATTATTGAGTACAAAAGCCCCGATGATACGCTTGACATCGCCGATTATCACAAAACACTCAGCTATAAATTTTTTTACGCTTACCGCGAAAAAATTGATATTGAGGATTTATCGGTAACGCTGGTAACTTCGCAACACCCGTATAACTTGTTAAAACGCTTGTCCGGTCGTTACACAATGACATCAAACCGGAACGGAATTTATGTTGTTGATCACGATACGGAACCGGTGCAAATTATTGTTTCGAGTGAGTTGGAGGAAAACGAAAATATCTGGCTCACCCATTTGAATAAAGAATTAACAGCTGTCCGTTTTCGGAATCTTTTAACGGAAGCGGCAAAACATGGTAAAGATATTGTTCTTGATGCTTACCTTAATGTGGTAACAGATGCCAATATCGAAGCATTTCAGGAGGCGAATATGTTGGGAGAAAAAGCCGAACAATGTTTGAAAGATCTCGGTTATGTTGATAAATGGCGAGCGGAAGGCAGAGATGAAGGCAGAGATGAAGGTAGAGCCGAAGGTGAAGCCAAAGGTGAAGCCAAAGGTAAAGCCGAAATGATAATCCGTATTCTATCGCGTCGTTTGGAAACGCCTTCGGAATCACTTCAGAAAAAAATCAATTCTATTCGGGAGATTGCCAAACTTGATGAATTAGCAGATTTTGCTCTGACCTGTGTTTCGTTAGACGAATTTGCAACAGCATTAGAGTGAATATCTCAATAGTATTCTGCGCCGAACAGATTAACACGTATGGAGTGATTGCATCGGTGATAGCCGGTTTGTACCCTGTTTACGGATGGAAATTAGATACTAAAACGTTATGAAATTTCAGCTGCCGCCGTTAATCTGATTTGCTGTTGCAAAAACCAAAACAACCTTTCGATGAAAAGTTGTTTTCAATTGCCTATTTATACAACGATATTATGACTGATACAATTGAGACGAACTATTTTTCCAGTCGAATTTTTCGATTTGTCTTGTTTGTAATACTTGTTGTTTTGGCGGCAATGTTACGGTTTTACCATCTTGAAACATGGTCACACGGATTCGACGAAAATTATACAACAATGGAAACACGGTACTTTTTCGAAGGACAACCAATTCCATCATATATGTTCAAAAATTCGCAATTTGATCTGAAAAATTCACAGTTTTCCCGTTTGCCGCCAATGATTATTGCGGCTTATTATGTTCATTGGCTGAATTACCGGTTGTTTGGGGACGATGAATTTGGGTCACGAATTTTACCGGCAGTTATGGGGTCGTTTTGTGTCGGCATTGTATTTTTGTTAGCTTATCCCTTGTTTGGAGGTTCGGCAAGTTTGATTCTTGCCGTTTTGATTCTCCTTTTTCCCGATCACATTTTACAAAGTCAAAACAACCGGTTTTATAGTCAGACGTTTCTTTGTCTTTCGGTTGTTTTGCTTTTAGGCGGATATGTTGCTGCTAAACGCTCGGTCATTGTTGCAATATTGTTGGGTCCGGTATCAATTTTAATGGTGTTGAGTCATTCTCTGACAGGATTGATTTGGGGATTTCTCCTCATCGCATTGCTCGCCGTTTTTGTTGTAAAAAAACAAGCCGAACGGAAAAACATTTCATTGAAAAATATTTTATCGTGCAAAATTGTTTGGATTCTGGGGTTTTGGTCGGTTGTATTGCTGGCGATTGCTGTTGTACACATTTTACCGCTTGCCCAATCGTGGAATAATTTCCCAACAACAAACGTTTCATCAATTCATGCGGTTTTCGGATTGGCGTTTGGTTTTGGTTGGTCATTATTTATGCTTTGTGTACCGGCATGGTTGTTTGTCTTGTTTCATTTCAAAAAGTCAAGTTACGGATATTGGTGTGTTCTCACAATATTGTGCGGAGCGGCGGTTTTCCTTCTTCCATTGAAAATTGCTTATCTTGTTCATTACCGTTTTCTTTTTTCGTTTCCATTTCTTGTCATTTTAGCCTTATTTATTGATTGGATTGGCAGGCTGATTATTCAATCGGAAATTCCTTACCGCCGAACTCTTTGTTATGTTTGGATTATTTTTGTTATGTTTTCAAATATTCCTGTACTTGCCGGTTATTATCAAGACGGCGGTCGGTATGATTGGCGTGCTGCGTACCAATACATTCGTGAACAGTGGCAGCCCAATGACCAAATTGTGTGTTTTCCTTTGGCGGCAAATCGTTACATTCCCGAGCTGGAACCGAAAATCTTTCTCCGTGAAATAAACGAAACGGCATTACAAGAATTATTGAATCGGAATCAAAACCTTACCGGACGCATTTGGATTCCGGTTGTTTTCAACCGTTATGAACCGGACGAAAACACACGGCGTTGGCTTTACAACCGCACGGAATACCAAACACGGTTCGGAAAAAAACGATACGATTTTGAGAGCAACTTTATTGAACTGTTTCTATATTTCCCCGACTTGTAATGAATTTGAGACAAATATTACTTTACGGAGCGGAAGTTTCCGGCTTGAATTGTTTAGCGCGGTTGCGAACACGGCGGCGGTTGTTGGGACTTTGCTATCACAGTGTTGTTTCAGACAACAGCCCGAAAAACGACGCACGAACACGAATCGCCGTAACAGTTACTCAATTCAATGAACAACTCAAAGAATTACGGAAACATTGGAATCCGGTTTCATTGCCGCAAATTCGCAACGCAATTGAGAATGATATTCCGTTGCCGGATCGGGCGGTTCATATTTCTTTTGATGATGG
>JAITQV010000027.1 GCA_031288765.1 Planctomycetaceae bacterium | reverse complement strand
TAATTTTGAGAGAATAATTATTCTTCTTTTTCTGTTGTGAACGAGATTTGTTGGTAAACGGGTTCTTCGTTTTCGGTGATTGCGTAACGCGGATCAGTATGAACAATCCGTCCCTCTTCAGGAATCACACCATTTTCCGAAATTCTCACTTCGTTTGGAATTGTTCGGAGTGTTTGAAATGTTTGATGTTTGCTGTTGTTCTCCGAAAAAACCGGAGGCAACAGCGAATGAATCCGCCGTTCCAACATTAAACGGGTTGATTTGAATTTCGGCAACGATTTAATATTGGGCAAAACCGGTTTCAAGAAATGAGATTCCGTTTCGATGATATTTTTTGCCGGAGATTCTTCAATCATAATTTCATCCCATTCGGGAGTTTCGATATTTTCCGGCAGAGTTTCCTGATCGAAGGATTCCCAATCGCACAACGTATCACTTCCAAGACCGTCGCCCCAAAACGGAAGCGAACCTTTAACCGGCGGTTGTTTGCGAATCAGATTCCGAATAAAAACCGCCGGATCACGGGCTGCTTTATCCGTCAGGATGTTGATGTTCCTTGTAATCGGTTTGATGTCGGTTCGCAACATTCTATCGACTTCGCCGGTAATCTGTTCGATATTATCAAGAGTTGCCAGCAATTTTTCGTACATTTCCGGATCGCGCATCAGTTTTTTAATTGTTCCATCGGCATTACGAAATCCTTCGGCAATCATTGTCAGTTCGCTGAAGAGCGAATCCAGTTTTACCGCACTTTTTTTGAGAGTTGCAACAAATTCGGGAACATCATCCCGAATACTGTCCGTGATTTTCGATACACTTTCGAGAGACCGCTCCGCTTTTTCAAGCCCGCGAACAATTTTATCCATTGAGACATTTCCGCGTTCGATCAGTGATCGGGCGTCATTGACGAACAAATTTGAACCGTCAATCAATGTCCGTGAACGATCCGCAAGATCAGGAATATCGGTAATAAATTTCCGCACATTTTTTTGAATTACCGGATCACTAATAAATTTATTTCCTTCATCGGCAACCTGATTCATCAATTTCATTGTCATCCGCATTTCATTGAAAGTATCTTCAAACAGGGCTTGCCTGGCTTTTAACTCCTCCGAAGTTCCGAAAAAAGAATTGATTCGATCAAGAAAATCGCTTACCCGAACAGTAATACTGCTGAACTGAACCGCAGCATCGGACACGCTGTGAATTGCTTTGGTCAAATCGCCTTCGATGCTGGAAAACCCGCTCATTAAATCCAGCGGTATTCCGCCGACCAACGGTTTATCGGGATCGATTTCTTCAATTTTACCGGTGAAATTTGTTTTTTTGACAAATTCCAGCGAGGCTTCGCCCATGATTACGGTTTGGCGGATATGGCATTCTTCATTGGTGTACAATTTTCGTGATTTAGCGATGTGAATTGATACTTCGACTTCCCGATCCTGATCAACCAATTGAACCGTCGAGACGCGCCCGATTTTCACACCGTTTTTGAACACCGGCGAATTGCGGCTGATACCCGGAGTTCGCTGAAACCGAATCTTGACCACGTATTCACCGCCGAGGTTGACAATGGACTGTTTACCGAAAAACATCATCAACACGACAAGACCCGCCAATGCCGCAAGAACCATAATACCGATCCGAAATTCACGCTGTTGAGTGTCCATGATTTTCGTTTACAAATGAGTTGGATTGTGTATAAAAATAATTGATTCGGAAAAATAGTCCGCAGATTACGCAGAGGAGAAAAGTCCGCAGAAGATGCAAATGTTCCGTCCGCTGATTTCGCGGATTTTCGCCAATGTTCTTTTTTTTATAAACTCTATTGTCTCATTTTTAATAATGTCAAAACAAATAAAAAATAGTCCGCAGAGGGCACTGATTCTCGCAAGGAAACGATTATCATACGTTTGGATAATATTACTGAAAATCTGCATCTATCAAAATCCGCGTCATCTGCGGACTGAAAATCCGCATCTATCAAAATCCGTGTCCTCTGCGGACTGAAAATCTACATCTGTCAAAATCCGCGTCATCTGCGGACTGAAAATCTGCATCTATCAAAATCTGTGTCATCTGCGGACTGAAAATCTGCATCTTCTGCGGACTTTTCTCCTTTGCGTTCTCTGCGGACTATTTTTTGATTCCCAAAAATTGCAGTACCCGTTGATCGGTTGAATTTTTAATTTCTTCCGGTGTTCCGTCGAAAATGATTTGCGGTTCTATTTCTGTGAGTTTGGCGAGCGGGTACAACATAATAATCCGACCGGCAACTTTACAGGCGGATTTCATATCGTGTGTTACCATGATGCTTGTTACGTTGTAACGTGTTTGAGTTTCGATCATGAGTTCGTCAATGACGTCGCTCATAATCGGATCGAGTCCGGTTGTCGGTTCGTCGTAAAGAATCAGTTCCGGTTCCAAAGCCAACGCCCTTGCGAATCCGACACGTTTTCTCATTCCGCCGGAAAGTTCGGCGGGTTTTTTATCGAGAACCTGTTGCGAAAGCCCGACTTCCCGGACAAGCCGTTCCGTTCTTTCATTGATTTCTTTTTTTGATTTATTCGTATGTTGGACAAGAGCAAAGGCGATATTTTCTCTTATGGTCATGCTGTCGAACAAAGCCGCCTGCTGGAACACAAAACCGTATCGGGTGCGAATCTTCGCAAGATCAAAATAGGATAATTTTTTTAAATCATTGCCGTCAAAAAGGATACGTCCGGTGTTCGGTTTATTGAGTCCGATCAATGTTTTAAGCAATACGGTTTTACCGCAACCGCTTTCGCCGATAACCGCCACGGTTTCGCCTTTGAAAACGGAAAAATCGATATTCCGAAGTACCGGATTGGAACCGAATCGGATATTGAGGTTTTCGATACGGAGGATTGGTTCTTCCTGTTCGGTTAAAAACTGCCCGGATAAAATTTCGGGCGGCGAATCCTCAATAAAATCCGGTTCAATTGACATTTATATATTGTTAAAAACATAATCACCGCAAGGATGAATAACAACCCCTACGAGTTAAAACTGCTTGTGCACGTAATATTAGCACCACGTCCTAAGGTTTTAAGTTCAAATCGCCAGCGATTCAAGCCCAATCGCCGACGACTCGGTTTCAATCGCCGGAGATTCGTATCCAATCGCTAGCGATCTAAGTCAAATTGCCGGCGACTCGGTTCAAATCGCTGGCGATTCAAGTCAAATCGCCGGCGACTCAAGTTCCAGCGCTAGCGATTCAAGTTCAATTGCCGACGACTCAAGTTCCAGCGCTAGCGATTCAAGTTCCGGCGCCAGCGACTCAACCTCCAGCGCCGGCGTTGTGAGTCATATCGCGGCGATTCAAATTCCAACGCTAGCGCTGTGAGTCTCAGCGCCGGAGATTCAAGTCCCAGCGCTAGCGTTGCGGGATCATTGCCGGCGATTCAAGTTCCAGCGCTAGCGTTGCGAGTCGCAGCGCTGTCAATGCAAGTTCCGGCGCCGGAGATTGATCGCATCTTTTTATAGCCGGAAACGGTGTTGATTACATTTATGTTTTTTATTTTGGTCTTTTTGGAATGTAATACGCCGCTAAAATAATACGCTTGCGAACAATTAACTATTGACAATTGGCAATAATATTAACTCTATTCAAACTATCGGCGAATTAAGAAGTAGGAATTAGAAAAACTTTAACGGTTTTATGGTTTATGCGGGGCAATATTTCGGCGGAATTTTTTTCCAAAAGTTTTATCTTCAGAAGGTAGGCGACGGCGGGTGAAAACCCTTCGCCGAAGAGTTTTCACCCACTGCCTCAATGTAGGGGCGAAAGATTTTTCGCCCTTACCAACATTATATGAAGGTCGGCTAACGCCGACGCAATCGTTCGGCGAGGGGCTTTCACCCAACGATTGCCTACCTTATGAATTTTTAACCGTAAAATCGGCAAACCGTTTTTCGGTATCGCCTTCGGTATCGCTATTCACAATCAACGTGTTACCCAATAAGGCGCATTACTGGGCGCTTCGAAGTAGTGTTGGGTTTCGTTGTCCAGTTTGGCAAGGAACATCTGAAACCCCGCAGCTTCCTGAACCGTCAGAATCTCCTCGCAACGTCCGCCCACAACCTCAATCCCCTGTTCCGTCAAAACATGATGCGCTTTGCGGAATATCAGGAATTGTTCCATGAGTGTTGTTGCACCGGAGCCGTTGATGATTAAAGTTGCTTTATCACCTTTTTTGAGTTTGGTTGCCGCAATCAGTTTCCGCACCATAATTTCTGCGGTTGCGTCGGCGGTGAGAATTTTTTGAGGTCCGGTTCCGCCGCCTTCGCCGTGCTGCCCCATACCGATTTCCATCATATCGTCGGGCAGTTCGGAAATATATTGACCGGATTGCGGATGGGTTGCCGTTTTCATTGTTACGGCAAGCGTTGCCATTGTTTGGTTAAATTTTTCCGCAACCGTAAAAACGTCATTGAGATTTTTTCCTTCTTCGGCAGCCGCTCCGGCAACCTTAAACAACGGCACACAACCTCCCAAACCGCGCCGATCTTCCACCGGCGCATCAAGACCCGGAGCAATATCTTCCGCCGTGAGAATTTTTTTAACGTTAATCCCTTCTTTGACCGCTAAATTGTACGCCAAATTGCCGTTCATTACATCGCCGGCGTGATTGAGAATCACCAGAAGAATACCGGCATGGTCTTTGAACAACCGTAACGCTTCCAATACTTTGGGACCGCCCGGAGCGGCA
>JAITQV010000021.1 GCA_031288765.1 Planctomycetaceae bacterium | reverse complement strand
TCGGGCGATGTGAAAGTTCAGACCGAAATGGAAATGGAAGACGATTTCATGAAAGAACTTCAAGACAAGGAACGACTCATCGTCGAACAAAGCAAAATACATGCAAAAGACCAAAAAGCTCTTGAGAAAAGCAAAACAGTAATTAAAGAAAGCAAAAAAGCACTCAAAGAAAAAGACAAAACACTTAAAGAAAAGGATAAAACGATTGAAAAAAGCAAAACAGTAATTGAAAAAAACAAAAAAGCACTTGAAGAAAAAGACAAATTAATCAAAGAATTGAAAAAGCGATTGGCAAAAAAACAAGTATGAAAGTTACCGTTTATCCATCCTCCTGATTTTTAACATCATAGTTGTCCTCCAAAATTCCGCCGAACCATTACAATAAAGAATCATTTCCTGCCGTTCAAAATAGAATACCGTTGTTCGGAAGATTCGGACGCGAGGTTTGTCTTATGTGTTTTTGTTTTCGAATGTTTTTTCGGACAATATTATGTGTTGTTTTATTTTGGGGAATGTCCCAATTGCCGATGGCGGCTTCGACGGGCGAAGGTGTAGAAGCGTTTCGGAAAGGCGATTACCAAAAAGCCTCCGAAGAATTTGCCGATGCCGAACAAAAATCCCCCAATGATCTGCGGATTGTTTTCAATCGCGGTGCTGCTCTTGCCGCTTCGGGAAAACACGAGGAAGCGGTTCAATGTCTTCGGAAATCGGCAATGGCAAGAGACACGGAGATTGCGTCGAAATCGCTGACTCTTTTGGGGGGGCTTGCGGTTCACCGTGCAAAACAACTTCTTGCCGAAAAACCAGAAGAAACTCCGCCCGAACAACGCCGGAATATTCTCGATCAATTGCTGGCGGCGGAAAAATATTATGCGGAATCGCTTATTGTTAAGCCGTCCGAAACTGTTCGCATGGATATTGAACAGGTACGGGCATGGAAAACCAAAATTCAGACGGAATGGGATTCTTTCGACCGCTTACAAAAACGTTCCGGCGAGGTTACAAAACGGTTGCAATGGTTTGAGGATTGGGAGGGAACAATCAAAGATTCAATCCGCCAAACCAATGAAATTCCCGATTCGCCGAAAAAATTTCAGGCTTATTACGAAACAGCCCGTGAACAAAAGAAATTGACGGAAGAAATTGATATTTGGCAAAATGAATTGCAACAGACACTCCGGCAAAAATTACGTGACAACAAAGTATCGGAACAAGAGATTCAGGGAATTGAAACGATTTATCGGGAATCGGAACGGGTTCGCGAATTGGCGGGAAATGCCGGTGAATTGCTTCGTAAATTTCAAGGCGATAAGGCGTTGGAGGTTGTTCGTGAGGCGTCGGACCTTATCAACCGGATTCGGCTGAATTGTTCGCCGTTTGAAGCGATTGTTCGGGAAGCCGAAAAGAAGCAAGAAAAACTTTGTACTGTTAATCCGGCAAACGAAAACAAACAAGAGAAAATTCCCAATATGACGGAACAATCACAGGAACAACAATTAGTTGCCGATTGGATGCCGTTAATGCTTTTTCGGGCAAAACACGGGTTACAAGAGATGGAAGACGGTCGTTTTGCCGATCAAAATCAACCCGAAAAGATAAATGCACTTCGTGAATCAATGAGTTTAGCGGTACAATATGAACCGGAAATCCGAACACTTGCCGAAGAATCGTCTCAATTACTTGCCGAAAATAAATCCGAAGAGGCATTTCCTAAACAAAACAATGCTCTTGAACGGCTTCGTGAAATTTTGAAACCGTTGGAGCAGAACCAGCAACAACAAAACCAACAGAATCAACAAAATCAGCAACAGAATCAACAGCAGGAAGGACAACAAAACAATCAGGAACAGAAACAAAATCAGGAACAAGAACAAAAACAACAAGATCAAAAACAGAATCAAGAACAACAACAAGATAAAAAAGACAATAAATCCGATGAACAAAATCCATCGGATTTGAAACCGGAGCAACAGGAAAACGATTTAACGTCACAGCAAAAGAATGAGAATGAGGAAATTGAAAAAGCGGAGCGAAGACTCCGGCAAGTTAGGCGTCGTCAGCAGGAAGCTAATGAAAAGCGTGAAAAGGTACGAGCCTTACTTATGCAAGCGGTTCCGGTGGAAAAAGACTGGTAAACCTGTTTATAAAGTAATATTGTATGAAGGCTTCTTGGCTGCTAAGGTTATTTTGTTTGGAAAAATCAGGTTGAAAATAAGGTTTGTCTTGCGTCATTGTTTAACATTGTTTGACAAAGGACTGTTATTAACTGATCTGATTTGTAGGTTATGTTGGTTTTTTCTCTGTTGACGGTTATTTGTTATCTGTTAGAATATTTTGAGTTTTAATATCGGAGTTGTTACCCGATTCGCGCAGTAACATTAACAAGGGAATCCGGTGCTGGATTTGTTCGTCCAAAATCCGGAGCGGTCATCGCCGCTGTAATCGGTTGATTCGTTCAAATAAAACAACAACTATTCTAAAAACCATTGTCCGAAAAACCGGATGAGAAGGCTGGTTGTTTTAAACCGAAAGCCGGAAGACCTACCGGTATTTTTTTTGTGTTTCTTGAGCGATGTACGAGAGAAAACAAAACCGAGCTGTCTGATTATTCATTTCGTTGATGTTCGGAATGTGTAATTATTGCGCTTAGTGTATGCCAACTCATAAATATAAAATAAAAAATGTCACTATATTCTACACCTCGTAAAGAAACCGGCAATCAACAACCTCCCGCACAAAACCCTACACACGATGAAGAAAACAATTATCATATCGGTGAAGAAATTGCCAATGCGGTAACTCATGCGGTTGGCGGATATTTGGGAGCGGCAGCGGTTGTTTTGTTGGTGGTTTTTGCTATTTGGAGTGATGAGCAGGTTGTTTGGAAGATAGTTTCCGGTTCGATTTTCGGGGCAACAATTATTATTCTTTATTCGGCTTCAACTGTTTACCATGCCGTAACAAATGTTCAAGTTAAGGAAATTTGCCGTGCTTGCGATCAAATGGCAATTTATGCTTTGATTGCCGGTACTTATACGCCTTTTTGTCTTGTAACACTTCGGCAAACCAATTTGGGGCTTGCCTGGACGGTTTTTGGAATTGTTTGGGGCTTAACGGTTCTCGGCATCATGTTCAAGGTGCTGATAAAACATCAATTCAAATATATCACAACAATAACTTATCTTTTGATGGGCTGGTGTTGTCTTTTGATTATCAGACCGTTGTATTACTCTCTTGAATTGGGCGGGATTCTTTGGCTTGTGCTTGGCGGAATACTTTATTCGTTGGGGGTTGTGTTTTTCCTTTGGCAAAAACTCCCCTTCAATCATACAATTTGGCATATTTTTGTTCTGGCTGGTACGGCGTGCCATTTTTTTTGTATTCTTTATTACGTTATGTCATAACCTGCCATAGATGAACCATACGGTTATGAAAGTGCCGCTATTAAAAATAAGAGGTAATTTCCTACCGTTCAAAGTATAACTACCCACTTTTCACGCTTAACCGGAAAGATTGTTTCATTTTACAGCAATTTTGGGCGGATATGTATCTTTTTTGAACATTCGAACGGGCAAATTGCAGAAATTGCAGAACTACATCGGGTCAATGCAGAACTACATTGAGTCAATGCAGAACTACATCGGGTCAATGCAGAACTACATTTTTTAAATGCAGGTCTCTATTCAGTTACTTGAAAATAGGGATTTCAGCCCGATTTTTCGGGATAAATCACTGAATAAATACGAAAAAAGTTCTGCCGAAATATTGCTGATTGGTATGATTTTTTTGACTTGCACATAAATCCTATAAATCACAAAAATCAATAAACTCCGCAATCTCAAAAATCTTGAAAGATTGGTCTTGACGGTTTTTTCAAAAAACGTTAGGGTTCGCTCCAACCAAAACGGCAATTTTCAATAATTGATTTTTATTTTGGTCGATTGTACCGCAACCGGTAAAAACAAT